>CABUHM010000355.1:0-1505 GCA_902491355.1 uncultured Eubacteriales bacterium | reverse complement strand
AGATCTTGGTGTCGGCGTCCATCAGAGAAGCCGGGATCACGGGACGGATGACGTGCTCGATCATGTCGTCGCGGATCTGCTCCAGCGTCGGCTCTTCACCGTGCTGTGTGGAAATGACCACCGTATCCACGCGGACAGGGGTATTGCCGTCATATTCAATCGTCACCTGAGTCTTACCGTCGGGACGGAGGTAATTCAGCGTGCCGTCCTTGCGCACCTTGGTCAGGCGCTTCGCCAGCGCGTGCGCTAAGGAAATGGGCAGAGGCATCAATTCGGGGGTCTCGTCGCACGCGAAGCCGAACATCATGCCCTGATCGCCCGCACCGGTGTCAAGACTGTCGGTCATGGAGCCGTTCTTTGCCTCCAGAGCATGATCCACACCCATAGCGATATCTGGAGACTGCTCATGAATGGAATTCATGACAGCGCACGTATTGCAATCGAAGCCGAATGCGGCGTTATCGTAGCCGATCTCGCGAACCGTGTTGCGCACGACAGCCTGCAGATCCACGTCTGCCTTTGTGGTGACCTCGCCCATAATACTGATAATGCCGGTGGTCGTGGTGGTTTCGCACGCCACGCGGGACATGGGATCCTGACGGAGCATTTCATCCAGGATCGCGTCGGAAACCTGATCGCAGATTTTATCCGGATGTCCCTCGGTCACCGATTCACTGGTAAATAATCTTTTCATACTGTAACCTTTCCTGCCATAGGCAAAACTAAAAGAGCCTCGGAAGCATTCCGAGGCGCAGTCTACAACGCTTGTACTCTCATCTCTCGGAATTGGCACCTTACCCGATCTCTTCGGGCAGGTTGCCGGGCATCATAGGGCCAGTCCCTCAGCCACTCTTGATAAGATTGAACCATGAGAAAATACTCATTCGTCCTATTATAGCATATATAACCGCCGATTGCAAGAGCTTTCCCCGATATTTTGCGCAGAAAACCGTAACTTTTCGCCCGAAATCGCTTGGCGCGCAAAGCGGGAGAAGCCGAAAGCGCAAAACCGTGCCTTTTCCCGTTTCATGCAGAAAGAACACGGTTCATATCAAGCGATAACGCCTCGGCATTACGAGCCGGAGGGTAGGAACGGAAGCTGAACACTGCCGCCCAGCACCACAAAGAACAAAATGAGAGCTACGGCGATCACGGCACAGGCGATGCAGACCGTCACGACAGTACCCTTATGCTTATTTCCCTCAGGCTCGGCTTGCACGGGACGGTGCTCCAGTCGGTGAAGGAGCACGGAAAGCCGCTTATACAAAAGCAAAACGATACCGGCATTCAGCAGCGCCTTCGTGAAGTTGAACGGAAGCAGAAGAGACGGGATCATCGCACGAACCTGCGCCACATCGGTCGCTAAAAACAGGGGCGTGATCAGCAGATTCGCGCCGATCATCACGCCGGTCATGGCGACCACGGCGCACGCCAAGCCCGTCAGAGCGCCAGCAAGAGTACGGCGGCAGCGATAGATCAGTCCGGCAGTAAACGAAAACACCGCA
>CABUHM010000354.1:0-1542 GCA_902491355.1 uncultured Eubacteriales bacterium | reverse complement strand
ACCCGACAGTACACTGATCACCGATATGGTCAGTCCAAGCACCAGTGTAGCGGTCGCAAGACACAGCATCATCACTTTTCCGCGTTTCTTCATTGCGGCATATCCTCCTTCGGGTCAAAAAATACGGATTTATTCCCCGTTTCCCGAATCCATACACGGTTATATTATCACATTTTGGCAAGCAATGCAAGAAACGCAGAAAAAAACGCCATGTTGCATAAGTAACATGACGTTTTTTTAGCGTTATCGACCAATGACCTCAATTTCTCCGATGCAAAATGCCGTATCCGAAGAGATAGTAACGGTGATACCGTCGGTTTCCAGCTCCTCTTCCAGCTCCACGGTATATGCGGCGTGAGGGAAAATGAAGGTATCCTTCGGACGCATATAGTCGGAGCGGAAGGAAATGTCGGAGATGCCCCGCCCTTCGCCGAAATCAATCTGATCGATGGAGGTCGTTTTCTTGATATACCGATAGGAATTGAAGATATTGACACAGCGCACCGTGCGCTTTTCGGGGAAACGGATGGTAATGACATGCGTTCCCGCCGCAAAGGAGGTCTCCTTTGCCTCCTCCTGCGTATAGACGGCGCGATTCGTATAGCGGTCTGTCAGATGCTGCGGATCGGTGCCGTCCGTCGTGATCACGACATCATCAATAATGTTGGAATAGCCGCTCACCGTCGGCGGGGTCGCCGTGAGGGAATAGGTGGGACCGTTGGTATAGGGCGAGCCGTCCTCATGGAACAAAAGATAGTCCACTGCCAGTGCGCGCCAGTCTCCGTGCTCTCCCACATCCCAGTCGGTTCGGCTGTAGTGGGCATGATATGCAAGCATGTATGAGCCGTCGGGATTGCGGAACACAGAGGCATGTCCCGTACCCGTGGTGAATCCGCGATACATCTGATTCACAAAGGTTCCCGGCGCGCCCGGCACACCCAATATCATATTCTGCAAATAGGTATCATCGGGCTTTGTGAAATCACCGAGCGGCGAATCACTCACCGCATAGCCCACGGCATATTCCACATCCACAAAGCTGTTTGCGCAGTACAAGAGATAGTATTTTCCCCCGCTTTTAACCATGTACGTGCCCTCACAGCACTCAAAGCCGTCCGCAAAGGAGGGCGACCAGGTTTCCCATGCGATGGTGCGCGTGGAATCGGACAGAGTCTTATATCCCGGGGAGACCAACGGCTTGAGGGTGGAAAGATCCCACGTGACCGCATCCTTCATCTTCACGCCCCAGATCTCGGCTGCGTTTTTGTCATGACTCATGGCGCGCATGCTCTCGGAGCCCGTGCGGGTGTCGTAGGAGAAGAACATGTACATCTGCCCGTCGTCATCCAGAAACACCGACTGATCGAGCACGGTGGTATGCTCCAAGCCGAAAAACGGCGTCCGGGAAAGTGAGATATCCACGTCGTCGGCATTTTTCCCCGTAAACTGCACAAACGGACCGTAGGGATGATCGGACACGGCAACGCCGATCTGACAGTTATCGCTATCGCCGTAATCGAAATTGCCCGTATAATACAGATA
>CABUHM010000353.1:0-1560 GCA_902491355.1 uncultured Eubacteriales bacterium | reverse complement strand
TGCGGTCGCGTCGATATATTTCTCGGCATCCGGAATGTTCGCCTGCTCGGCGGCGGCGGATGCGGTGACGGGGTTATCGCCCGAAATCACCTTGACGGTAACGCCCTGTTTATGGAAGTATGCAAAGGTGGCGGGCGCGTTTGCACGCACCGGATTGTTCAGGAGCACCAGTGCCAACGGCTCACACGGGAGGGAGAGCGGTCCGCCGGGAAGCGCGGGCACGGAAGCCAGAAGGAGCACGCGGTTTCCGTTCCGCACAAAGGGCGCGATGGCGTTTTCGTACTGCGGGAAGCGATCCCGCAGAATGAATTCGGGCGCACCGAGCACAAAATGCCGGTTTCCGAAGGACACGCCGGTATATTTTGTGGACGAGGTAAACGGGATCACCTGCGTGGCGCGTTGCGGATGATCGCTCTTGAAATGCGATTGCAGGGCAAGCATGGTATCGTTCGCCTGAGACACATTGGCGACAAAATCCGAAAGGAGTGCGGCGGCGCTTTCCTTGGTCAAGCCGCTTTTGGGCATGACGAGAAGATCCGCTACCTTCATTTCGTTTTCAGTGATGGTGCCCGTCTTATCCACGCACAAAACGTCCACGCGCGCCAATGTCTCAATGCATTTGAGGTCATGACACAAGGTGTTTTTGCGGGAAAGACGGATCACGGAAACCGCCAGTGCCACGCTTACAAGCAGATACAAGCCCTCAGGTATCATGCCGATGAGGGCGGCAGAGGTCGCTTCCACCGCGTCTCTCCAAGCCGCGGCGCTCATATCTGTGCCCGACAGGTGACGCATAATCAGTCCCGCACCCACGGGAACGAGGATGATACCGATGAAGGTAATGAGATGGTTGAGGGAGCGCGTCATGCCGATCTCCTTGTGACGCTTCCTCTTTTTCGCCTCGAGCGTAAGCTGAGACACAAAGGAATCCGCGCCCACCGCCGTCAGGACGGCGCGGCATGAACCGCTGACCACAAAACTGCCGGATTTCAGGCTGTCCCCTACCCGCTTGGTGATCTCTTCGGACTCACCCGTGATCAGCGCTTCGTTGACCTGCACCTCGCCTGCAAGAATCTCGCCGTCCGCCGTGATCTGATCACCCGCGGAAAACACCGAAACATCGTCGAGCACCAATTGGTCAACGGGCAGAGATATTTCCCTGCCGTCCCGCACGGCACGCGCCACGGGAGCATGAAGCAGGGTCAGCTTGTCCAGCGTCCGCTTGGAACGGATCTCCTGAATTGTACCAATGAGGGTATTACAGGCGACCGCGCACAAAAAGGTGAGGTTCGCCCATGAGGAACGCACAATGATCAGTGCCAGCGCAATGACCGCGAATATGAGGTTGAAATACGTAAACAGATTGCCCAGTATGATTTGTCCGACCGTCTTTGTTGGGCTTTTCACCGGCACGTTCGACTTGCCTTCCAGCATACGTGCGTTTGCCTCGGCCGACGACAGCCCCTGCGCGGGGTCGGGAACGCGATGCGCGGTCAGATTACGCGGCGCGGCGTTATAGCCCCCGTTCGGACCGGGCAGATCGGTTCTCTGTTCTTCCAT
>CABUHM010000352.1:0-1569 GCA_902491355.1 uncultured Eubacteriales bacterium | reverse complement strand
TCATAATCGGTGAAACACCGCCACCGCACCCCGTAGGATATCCTTATCAGAGGCATCCTCCCACACCTCGCCCAAGACCACAGCATCGGGCTTTTGAGCTGATACCGCTTCCCGAAAACGGGTCAGAAATGCATCGGGCAGTTCATCCGCCACATCGAGACGGAAGCCGTCCGCTCCCAGCCCGAGCCATTTGCCCACCACCGATTCCCTGCCCGAGAGCAAAAAGCGCAGGAAGGAAGGCTCAGTCTCGCGCAGACACGGCAGGGTCTTCACGCCCCACCAGCAATCGTATGTTCCGTCATCTCTGAGCGCGTACCACGTCTTATACGGCGAATCGCGATCGGACATTACACCGTTCCCGAACACGTGATTTGCGTCAAAATACATGCTGTTACTACCTGTATGGGAAAAGACACCGTCCAGTATCACACGCATTCCGAGTGCATGCGCCTGCGCACACAAGGTGGCAAAATCGTCGTCGGTGCCAAGCATGGGGTCGATGCGCAGGTAATCCGCCGTGTCGTAGCGGTGATTTGACTGTGCCATGAATATGGGGTTCAGATAGATCACTTCCATGCCCAATTCACGGAGATACGGCAGTTTTTCCGCGATGCCGCGCAGATTTCCCCCGTAAAAATCGGAGTTCCACACGCCGCTTTGATCCGGTCCGAGGTCGGGAGGCTCCGCGGGATCTCCGTGCAGATGATACGGCGTCAATTTCCCTGTCAGATCTGCCTGACCGACCGCATAAAATCGATCGGGAAAGATCTGATACATGGGCTTCCCTGCCCATTCCCGCCACGAAAACCGGCAGCGCGGGCACACCGATATTTCCCATTCCGTCCCGCCGTCGCGCGTACTGCCTCTGCGGCATCTTCTGAATTCCGAGGTCTCGCCGCCGCACACCGCGCGGAAGAAGTAAAAATACAAGCCGCACCGCCACAGGGTCACGCTTGCGGTATATGCGGTCTTCTCGTCGAACGTGTCGAGCTTTTCAACACGCTCCATCGGCATTTCCAATCGGAAGCCGCTCTCGTCCCGGAGCACAAGATACAGAGCGTCCGCCGCCTGATCTGTACGAACGGTTACCGAAAACGGCTCATTTTGCGTCGCCGCGCCGACGGGGCTTCGGCACGAGCCGTCAAAGCTGTTATAAAAAATTTCCATGGTTCCTCACTGCTGTTTTTCCTCCCCCAAAACAGGGGAAGCCGCCGTGTGATCGCGGCGGCAATATATGTGCGTTTCTGCGGCATGCACGGCATGACGGCGTGCATGCCGCCCCCTTTTTTACTGCTTTTGCGGCAGAGTATGCCAGATATTCTCCGCATATTCGCGCACGGCGCGGTCTGCCGAGAAGATGCCCGCACGGGCAATGTTGACAAGCGACATGTTGCCGAACTTCATACGGTCGGGATACGTGCGGTTCACAAGCTCCTGTGCACGCGCATAATCCTCAAAGTCCGCTAAGGTCATATAGGCGTCGGCTGTGCCGTAATTGCCCGTCAGAAGCGAAGCGCGGATGTCCTCGAAGCCCGAGCCGAGCGAATCGTCGGTCAGCATTTTCAGGAC
>CABUHM010000351.1:0-1617 GCA_902491355.1 uncultured Eubacteriales bacterium | reverse complement strand
CGCGCGGCAAGCCGCGCGCACCGACGCGGGGCGCGAAGTCTGTGCGAACACCGAGACACACCAACGGGTGCAGATAAAAACATGCCGACACTGTTTTCCGCGCCGCAAGACCTGCTCAGCGACCGCGCTTTTTCTGCGTTGCCTTCGCGCCCTTTTGCGTACCCTTCGGCATACTCTTTTGTGCACCCTTCGGTGCACCCTTCACGACGCGATCGGGGTATTTTTCGCGAGATGCACCCGCATTCCCCTTCGGTGCACCGTCCCTGCGGCTTCCCGTGCCGCCGCGACGGGCATCGTGCACACCTTTCGGAGCGTTTCTCGCATCGGCGGGACGCACCAGACAGTCTTTACCGTAACCGATCAGATCCTCCCGATGGCACCGATGAAGCGCCTCCCGAACCAACGGCGCGTTATCAGGACGGTTGAACTGGAGCAGAGCGCGCTGAAGCTGTTTTTCGTGATAATCGGTGGGGCAGTAGATCTTCTTACCGGTCAGGGGATTCACTCCCGCATAATACATCACGGTGGAGGCAGTGCCGGGCGTAGGATAGAAATCCTGCACCTGCTCGGGCGCATATCCGGTCTGCTTCAAGTAGACTGCCAGCTCCACGGCATCGCGCAGGGTAGAGCCGGGATGACTGGACATAAGATACGGCACCAGATACTGCTCCTTGCCCATGCTCTCGGTCAACTCAAAGAAGCGGCGACGGAAACGGTTATAGGTCTGGATATCCGGCTTGCCCATAAGGGAGAGCACCGAATTACAGCAGTGCTCGGGCGCCACCTTAAGCTGTCCGCTCACGTGATCGCGAACCAGCTTGCGGAAGAAGGTCTCGTCCGGATCGGCAAGCAGATAGTCGAATCGGATGCCCGAGCGGATGAACACTTTTTTCACGCCGGGCAGCGCCTCGACCCGCCGCAAAAGCTCCACGTATTCGGAATGATCGGCAATCAAATTGGGGCAGGGCTTGGGTGCCAGACACTTCCGCCCGGGACACACCCCGTTTTTGAGCTGTTGACGGCATGCAGGATATCGGAAATTCGCCGTCGGACCGCCGATATCGTGGATGTAGCCCTTAAAATCGGGCATGACGATGATCTTCTTCACCTCCTCCACCACCGATTCGATGGAGCGGGAGCGGACGGTTCTTCCCTGATGGAAGGCAAGCGCGCAGAAATTACAGCCGCCGAAGCATCCGCGATTGTGCGTGATGGAGAATTTGACCTCCTCCAAGCCGGGCACGCCGCCCGCCTCGCGGTAGGACGGATGATAGTCGCGCATATACGGAAGCGCATACACCCGATCCAATTCCTCACGCTCCAGAGGCGGCATGGGCGGATTCTGCACTAAGAGCTTGCGGTCGTACACCTCGGTCACGATGCGCCCGCGGATGCTGTCCTGCTCGCGGTACTGCTCGCCGAACGCCTTGGCATACAGGAGCGGATCGTTTTTCAGATCATCGTAGGAATACCCGCCGACCCATTCCCCCTTCGGCACATCCTCCGCGTCGGTCAGATATACCGTGCCCCGCACGTCGTGAATTTTCTTCACGGGAACGCCGCGATCGAGCAATTCGGCAACACGGAGCAGAATGTTCTCGCCCATGCCGTAGGTCA
>CABUHM010000350.1:0-1618 GCA_902491355.1 uncultured Eubacteriales bacterium | reverse complement strand
GTGCAGTATCGTTGAGCATCGTGCCGATGGACGGGGCAACGCCGAAGAATTCGCACAGACGGTCATATTCGTCAAGCAGTGCGCGACGCTTTGCCGGCGTGATCCTGCCGCGCCGCTTTTCGCATCGGAGCAGGACGTTTTTCGGTGTTTCCTCGGGGTCGATCAGCTCCATGGCAGTGACGGCGTAGCCCTCGGCTTCCAGACGGAGCGCACGGAGGGAATCGGTCACGGCATCGCACATTTTTTGCTTGAGAATAGAGTGACGGGTAATTGCCGAAAGCGAGGGACACTGCATCTGATGCATCAATTCGTGGTGACAGCACGGCGTGGATAATATGACCTCCGCGCCCTGCCGCACGGCGGAGGAAAGCACCAGATCGGTGGCAATGTCGCACGCGTGCAGGGAAATGACCAGATGGGAGCTTTGCGGCGGGCAAAAGCCGGTGATGTCGGCACCCAGAAAGTGCATGCCGTCATATCCCAACATTTCGGCACCGCGTTGACAGAACGCCATGACATCGCTCTTGCGGTCAACGCCCCAAAGTGCGACCGTGCGTCCCTCGTGATGCGTTAGAAACCAGTAGACGGCAAAGGTGAGATATGCCTTGCCGCAACAGAGATCGCACACCGTGAGGGGAATGTCGGCGGGCAGTGCGGGGCAGATGTCGCGCACCACCTCCAAAAATCGGTTGATCTGACGGTACTTTGGGCGCATGCGGTCAATGACCCTTCCGCTTTTGTCGCATACGCCGAGATATTGCAGAAAGGGAACGGCGCTCGGTTCGTCGAGGATGTACTTTTTCACGCGGTTGTGCTCTGTCGGGACAGGTGCGGGGGCGCATGCCGCGTCGGGCGCGGCGGGACGGATGCGGTTGGCATAATGCCGCCTGCCGTCGCGCGATACCATGACGGTGCAATTGCCCTGCGATGTCAGAATGTCTGCCTGACGGAAAACCGAAAGAAGCTCGTCACAGCATGCGGCGAGACGGTCGGTCGGCATGTTTTCGTGCAGTGCCTTGCCGTCCGCGCAGAGTGTCTCCTTTTGGAGACACGGCGTGCCGGAGATCCGCATCGGCGACAGGACAGCCCGACGGATGCCCTTGTCCGTACATTTGGAAAAGACAATGCGGCGCAGAATGCCGCTGCTTTGCGCGTTCTCAAGAATATCTGTGAGCATAGAGCCTCCCCGCCCGACGTTCGGCGCATCCGCGAAACGCCCGTGTCATATTTCATCTGTTGTATCGGGTCATAGGCTATTTTACCACATTTGTCTCCGTTTTTCAATGGCGGAGCTTCATTTTTATTCGCAAATGTGTCTGCGGTGCTCCGTGTCCGAAAATTTACAAATAGGGGTTGAATTTCGGGATCGTATCAGCTATAATGATTAAAATTATGTGAATCAATAGGAGTACGAAAATGCTGAATCATTTGTTGTTAGACGGGGAACCGAATTCCATGAGCAGTCTCATTTCCATCGGTATGCTGGTGGTGCTGTTCGCTGTGTTCTATTTCTTTATCATCCGTCCGCAGAAAAAGCAGGAAAAGCAGACCAACGAGATGAGAAATTCCATTGAGGTGGGCGACGAGATCACCACCATCGGCGGGATCATCGGCGCCG
>CABUHM010000349.1:0-1618 GCA_902491355.1 uncultured Eubacteriales bacterium | reverse complement strand
CTGCACCTGCGAAAAGTGCGTGTTCGACAACCCCAATTCCGGTGTAGAGAACAAGGCCGCCGCAAACTCCTTCGAGGAGCAGATGTTCCATATCATCCGCGCATTCCACGTGGTCGGACGCTGTACCGACTGCGGCGAATGCTCCCGCGTGTGCCCCCAGCACATCCCGCTCCACCTGCTCAACCGTAAGTTCATCCATGATATCAACGAGCTGTACGGCGAATATCAGGCGGGCGCCGAGGTGGGAAGCCGCGCGCCTATCGTAAATTATTCCACCGACGATCCCGAGCCGTCCGAAGCGGTAGAAAGAGGTGACGGAAATGCGTAAAATTGCACTGAATCAGTTAGATGCCCTCTTTTCCGCCGTCGCCGCGCAGCAGACCCTCTATCTGCCTGTTGACACCGAAAGCGGCGCGGTCTACGAAAAATGGGAAAGCGGCAAGACCCTCTCCGATGCGCTGAACACCGCAAAAAGCGCCAAGGACTTCTTCTTCCCGCAGACCGAGACCTTAATGGGCTTTGTGACCGAGGGAAAGAACATTGAAGTGATCGACACCCGCACCGAATGCGAGGATTTCGTCATTTTCGGCGTCCGCGCATGCGATGTGAAGAGCTTTGAGATCTTAGACCGCGTCTTTTTGGCAGATCCCGTAGACACGTACTACAAGAACCGCCGCGATCACGGCACCATCGTGTCCGTTGCCTGCAACCGTCCCGCCGAGACCTGCTTCTGCGGCACCTTCGGCATCGACGCCTCCGCACCCGAGGGCGACGTGGTGTGCTATCGCGCCGAGGACGCACTGTATCTGGACGCCAAGACCGAAAAGGGCTCCCGTCTCCTGTCCGCTCTGGACAGCGTGACCGAGGAAACCGACGGCGCGGCGGCAGAGACGCAGAAGGAAACCATCCGCACCCGTCTCGCGGCACTCCCGCTGGCTACCCTGTCGGCTGACGCCTTCGGTGCAGGAAAGACCTCCGAGTTTTTCGACGCGCCCGAATGGAAGGAGCTTTCCGAATCCTGTCTCGGATGCGGAAGCTGTACCTTCGTCTGCCCCACCTGCCAGTGCTACGACATCAAGGACTTCAACACGGGTCACGGCATCAAGCGCTTCCGCTGCTGGGACTCATGCATGTATTCCGAATTCACCAAAATGTCCGCCGGTCAGCCGCGTCTCACCCAATTGGAGCGGTTCCGTCAGCGCTTCATGCATAAGCTGGTGTACTACCCCACCAACAATGACGGTCTGTTCTCCTGCGTCGGCTGCGGCAGATGCATTTCCAAGTGCCCAATCCGCATGAATATTGTCAAGGTTATGAAGAAATTAGGAGGTCGTGAAAATGGTTGATATGAAGGAACCTCTTATCCCTGCAATCGGCGTTGTCACCGACATCCGCATTGATACGCCGGACGTCAAGACCTTCCGTGTGGTCACGCCCGACGGCAAAAAGCCATTCGAGCATAAGCCCGGTCAGTGCGCCATGCTCTCCATCCCCGGTGTCGGAGAGGCAATGTTCTCCATCACCTCCTCCCCCACAAACGAAGAATTCATGGAATTCTCCATTAAAAAGTGCGGCTGTGTCACGCAGTGGCTCCATTCCATGGAGGTCGGTCAGCAGA
>CABUHM010000348.1:0-1627 GCA_902491355.1 uncultured Eubacteriales bacterium | reverse complement strand
GTTGTAACAAGTTGACATCGGTTGTGCTTCCGGACGGTTTGACGACCATTGGCAAAGGTGCGTTCTATAGTTGCGCCGCGCTGTCGTCCGTCTCGATTCCGGACAGCGTGACTTCTATCGCGGAGGATGCGTTTGCCAACTGTAAAAAACTCACGCCTCCGAAGATCAACGGCTAATCTTCCTGTTTGACGTCAACGGACGATACCGCTTCGGTATCGCCGTGCGATCCGAAAAACGGGAAAAATATAAAACGATCCTTCCGATATCATCGTGGTGATGCCACGGTGTATCGGAAGGATCGTTTTGCTTTCTGTGTAAAATGCCGCGTCCGAATCGGGACAGATCAGGATACGCAACAGGGGTCGGATGCGGATTCCTGCGAATAATACTGTGCCTGTGCGGTGAACAGGGAACAAAATGCGGTTACTTTGTTCGCTTTTGCGCTGCTTCTGTGTGATATTTTCGCAATTTTCGGAAATACTGTCTTATGAGATCCACTGCTTTCATTCAGGTATCGGCGCAGAAGGCACGGTACGTTTTCTGACACAATAAAAAAGGAGCACGAAAATGAACGATACACAAAATCTTCTTGCATTCGTCTACAAAAATGCATCCATGGGGACACAGACCCTGCCGCAGATCGCGGAAAAAACCGACGGCGATTTCCGCACCGCCGTGGAAAACCGTCTTGCCCGTTATGAGGATATTAAAAAATCCGCAGGAAAGCTCCTGACGGATGAGGGTTCGCCCGATCCCGAAAAGGCGGGTCTGAACGGGTTTGAAAAGGCGTCCGCCAACGCGATGCTGAAAATGAATCTCTCTATCGACAGCTCAATCCCCCGTGTGGCTGATATGCTCATCAAGGGCAGTTCCATGGGCATTCGCGACATCTCCGAGCAGATCGAAAAGTATTCCGGCGCCGACCGTCGTGCCGTGAGTCTTGCCCGCGATCTTTTGGAGCTGGAGGAAGCAGGCTTGGACGAGATGAAAAAGTATCTCCTTGCTCAGCCCGACGCCCGCTGAGGACGCGCGGGGAGTACGCGGGTTACGCGGGGAGTACGGGGAGTACGCGGGGCGCTGCCCCGAACCCCGGTTAAGGGCCTTTTGGGAAAGACCCTTAACAATCCCCAAAACCTTTTAATAGGGGAGAGGGATTATTGGGCGCTCCGAATGGGCGACAGCGAAAAGGCAAAGAATGCACAAAAAGCGGTTTTGCTTTAGTTTATGTAACAGATGACGAGCGGGCGACCACTGGTCGCCCCTACTACCGTGTTATGCCTAAAACTTTACGCAAGTGAATTATCACGCTTTATAACGCCCATATACGTGGCGTATCTCTTCCTTTTTGTGGATGATTTGCAAAGCACATTTTTAGCATTAACGTCGTACTACAAAAACAGGGGAAGTTTGCGCATAAAGATAATGTATATTTTTGGCAAGTGTGTGACAATTTGCTCCCCGAAAATCATACGTATTTGACGGTTTGTTTGCTATGTGCGTTGTAGGGGCGACCATTGGTCGCCCGCCTCTTTGGGTTCGGCAAAATGCGGGTTTGAGGTACCTACGAAGCCCCGCGTCGGGTGCCGTCTACCGAAGGCAGGCGGCACGGACGGGGATCGGCGGCGGA
>CABUHM010000347.1:0-1631 GCA_902491355.1 uncultured Eubacteriales bacterium | reverse complement strand
ATAGTAGGAATAGAGCAGTCTGCCGTCGGGCGTGATGAGGGTCAGCTTGGTGGTGGTGGAGCCGCAGTCGATGCCGAGGTACGCGTTTCCCGCATATTCGGACGGATCGCACTGCGGTGTCCGCGCCAATGCATGACGGCGGCAGAATTCGTCGTATTCCTCATGCGAGGCGAACAGGGGCGAGGTACAGCTCACCTCCGCCTTCTGCTCACATGAACGCTCCACGGCGGCAAGCAATTCGTCCGCCGAAAATGACTTTTCGCTCCCTGCGGCATACAGTGCGGCACCCAGCGCCACGGCGATCAGGGCATACGGCGGAAAGACCGCGCAGTCCTCCGTCAGTCCCAGCGTCTCGGCAAACCGCTGACGCAGTCCCGTATTATAATAGAGCGGACCGCCCAAAAACATGACCTTGCCGCCGATGCGCCGTCCCTGCGCCAGTCCCGCCACGGTCTGATTGACCACCGCCTGATACACCGAGGCAGCGATATCCGCCTTTGCCGCGCCCTGATTGAGAAGGGGCTGAATATCGGTCTTGGCAAACACGCCGCATCGGGACGCGATGGGGTAAATGCGCTCGTGGCGCATGCTCAGCGCGTCCAGCTCGTCCGGCGTCACGTTCAGAAGGGTCGCCATCTGGTCGATGAATGCGCCCGTGCCGCCTGCGCACGTACCGTTCATCCGCTCGTCACAGCCGCCGGTGAGGAACAGGATCTTCGCGTCCTCCCCGCCCAGCTCGATCACGGCGTCGGTGTCAGGCTCCAGGGTGCGCACGGTCTCGCCCGTGGCATAGACCTCCTGCACAAACGGCAGTCCCGCCGCCTGCGCCATGCCCAGTCCCGCAGACCCCGCCACGGCGACATACACGCGGTCGCCGCCCGCAAGCGGGAGCGCTTCCTGTAAAAGCTCTAAGGTCTTGCGGCGCACCTGCGCATAGTGCCGCTCATATTTTTCGTATACGATCCTTCCGTTTCGGATCAGCACCAGCTTTGCCGTGGTCGAGCCGACGTCAATGCCGAGCGCTGTCCGTCCTTCGGTCGGTAAGTTCAATGTTTCCATGCAGTTTTCCACATTTCTTCGGGCGGTTCGCCTTCTATCGTGCGGTGCCGCCCCGCTGTGAATTTTTATTTTTGATAAGTGAGCCTGTCCCGAAACGGCGCTCACTCGGTTCTCAGCGCCTCCACAGGGTCGCGCTTGGAGGCGATCCGTGCGGGAATAAAGCCTGCGATCAGGGTGAGTGCCGTGCTGATTGCCACCAAGATCACCGCGCCGAGCCACGGCAAGGCGGCGCCGATGTTTCCGATGCCCGAGAGGGAACGGATGACGGCATTGATCGGGAAGCACAGCAGGACGGTCACAGCCACGCCGATGAGTCCCGAGCACAGTCCGATGAGCAGGGTTTCGGCGTTGAACACGCGGGAAATATCGCGCTTGGACGCGCCGATGGCACGCAGAACGCCGATCTCCTTGGTGCGCTCCAGCACCGAAATATACGTGATAATGCCGATCATGACCGACGATACCACAAGCGAAATGGAGACAAACGCAATGAGCACGTAGGAGATGACGTTGATGATGGTGGTGATGGAGGACATGAGAAGTCCCACAAGATCGGTATACCGGATCTGCTT
>CABUHM010000346.1:0-1631 GCA_902491355.1 uncultured Eubacteriales bacterium | reverse complement strand
CCCAGTGGCCGGTACAGATCAAACTGGTTCCCGTGAACGCGCCGTATTTTGACGGTGCAAAGCTACTCATCGCCGCCGACTGCACGGCGTATGCCTATGCCGCCTTTCACGAGCGGTTCATTCGCGGACATATCACGCTTGTCGGCTGTCCCAAATTGGACGGCGTGGACTATTCCGAGAAGCTCACCGAGATCATCCGCAATAACGATATTAAGAGTGTGACCGTCGTGCGCATGGAGGTTCCTTGTTGCGGCGGACTGGAGCATGCGGCGAAAACGGCGTTGCAGAACAGCGGGAAATTCATTCCGTGGCAGGTCGTTACCGTTTCCACGGACGGAAATATACTTGATTGAAAAAAAGTGAGGGTTTTCACATGGATCATAAAATGTTTTGCTTCCAGTGCGAGCAGACGGCAGGCTGTAGCGGTTGCACGGGAAAAGCAGGTGTCTGCGGCAAGACCGCCGATGTGGCGAAGCTCCAGGACGAGCTGACCGGCGCTTTGGTCGGACTGGCGCGCGCGGCGGACAATGCTCCCGATGTGAACGAGGGCACATGGCGTCTGATGATCGAGGGGCTGTTTACCACCGTTACCAATGTGAGCTTTAACGAAAAGACGCTTCGGGAACTGATCGATCGGGTGCACAGCGAAAAGACGCGCCTTGTTCCCGATTGCTCCGTCTGTGCCTCTGCGTGCGGACGGACCGATGATTACGATATGGAAAAGCTCTGGGGTGCGCAGGAGGACATCCGCAGTCTCAAATCCCTCATTCTTTTCGGGGTACGCGGCACGGCGGCTTATGCGCATCACGCCATGGTGCTGGGCTATACCGATGATGAGGTGAACCGTTTCTTCGCCAAGGCGCTCTTTGTCGTCGGCGAGGATCTTAGTACGGAGGAGCTTTTGCCCGTCGTGATGGAGGTCGGCGAGAAAAACCTCAGGTGCATGGCGCTTCTTGACAAGGCGAACACCGAAAGCTACGGAACGCCTGCGCCTGTTACCGTTCCGCTGACCGTGGAAAAGGGACCGTTCATCGTTATTTCCGGTCATGACCTCCACGACTTGAAATTGCTTCTGGAGCAGACCGAGGGCAAGGACGTCAACATCTACACGCACGGCGAAATGCTTCCCGCCCACGGCTATCCCGAACTGAAAAAGTATGCCCACCTCAAGGGCAATTTCGGCACGGCATGGCAGAATCAGCAGAAGGAATTTGCGGATCTTCCCGCGCCCGTCCTGTTCACCACCAACTGCCTGATGCCGCCGAGAGCAAGCTATGCCGACCGCGTGTTCACCACAGAGGTGGTGTCCTACCCCGAAATGACGCACATCGGAGAGGGCAAGGATTTCAGTCCGGTGACCGAGAGGGCTTTGGAGCTGGGCGGTTACGCCGAGGATAAGCCTTTCACCGGCATTAACGGCGGCGGAACGGTCATGACCGGCTTCGCGCGCAGCACGGTGCTTGGCGTGGCGGATCAGGTCATCGGGGCGGTCAAGTCCGGCGCAATTCGGCACTTCTTTCTGGTCGCCGGTTGTGACGGTGCGCGTCCCGGGCGCAACTACTACACGGAGTTTGTGAAGCAGACCCCTGCCGATACTGTCGTGCTGACCCTTGCCTGCGGCAAATATCGTT
>CABUHM010000345.1:0-1664 GCA_902491355.1 uncultured Eubacteriales bacterium | reverse complement strand
GGGGAGATTCTGCATGGCGTTGAACATGGTGCAGCGGGTCTTATGCAGAAAGCCCTGCGTCATGTACGCCATAAGCTGGGTGTAAAGGGTGATGGAGACAAGGGACAGGGCATAAAGACCGATGAGGATACCGACCTTTGACCATACCTGACCCGAAAAGTCTGCCCAGATCTGCGTTTTCTGTCCTTCCTCGATGACCTGAATGATTTTTTGAATAAAGATCGAGGGCAGTGCGGAAACGGCGGCAGTCAGCAGGATACAGACCACCGTAACGGGCAACAGCACGGGATAGAAGTGATAGAGCATGGAGATCGTGCGTCCGAGCGACTTAAAATTGATATTTCTTCCTTTCGGCATGCCGGCGGGAGGAGCGCCGCGGCGGTTATTTGTTTTCATCATCGTCACCTCCGTTCATTTGCTGTTCGTAAGTCTCGCGGTAAATATCACAGCCGGAGAGCAGTTCCTCATGGTTTCCGCGCGCAACGATGCGTCCGTTTTCCATCATGAGGATCAGATCCGCATCCTGCACCGAGGACACGCGCTGTGCTATGATGATCTTTGTGGTCTGCGGGAGGTACTGCGCCAGTCCCGCACGGATCAGTGCGTCGGTCTTGGTATCGACGGCACTGGTGGAGTCGTCCAGAATCAGGATCTTCGGCTTTTTCAGAAGCGCGCGGGCAATGCACAGTCTCTGCTTCTGACCGCCCGACACGTTGGTGCCGCCCTGCTCGATGTGGGTGGCGTAGCCGTCGGGGAAGGACATGACGAATTCATGTGCCTGAGAGAGCCGACATGCTTCCTCCAGCTCCGCATCGGTTGCGTTCGGGTTGCCCCAGCGAAGGTTCTCCGCGATGGTGCCCGAGAAGAGCACGTTCTTTTGCAGAACCATTGCCACGGCGTCGCGCAGGGTGTCAAGGTCATAATTGCGGACATCGACCCCGCCCACGCGGACTGTACCCTCGCTGACATCGTACAGACGCGGAATGAGCTGTACCAACGAGCTTTTACCGGTACCCGTACCGCCGAGGATACCCACGGTCATGCCCGAGCGGATATGGAGGTCGATATCGGACAAGGCGTTCTTCTTTGCCTTCTCGGAATACTTGAAGGACACGCCGTCAAGGTCCAACGAGCCGTCCGCAACGGCGGTTACGGCATTTTCGGGAGAGTGCAGTGCGGATTTTTCCTCGAGCACTTCATAAATACGTCTTGCGGACTCTGCGGACATGGTCAGCATGACGTAGATCATGGAGAGCATCATCAGGGACATCAAGATCTGCATGCCGTAGGTCAGCATGGCGGAGATCTGTCCTACGTCGATGTAACTGCCGCCCGAGGTGATGGCGAGCTTGGAGCCGATCACCAACACGAATACGGTGTTGAAATACAGACAGATCTGCATCAAGGGCGCATTCAGGGAGACGATGCGCTCGGCGCGGGTGAAGTCCTCACGGATGGTATCGGACGCTTTTCCGAATTTCTGCTTTTCAAGGTCCTCCCGCGCGAAGCCCTTGACCACACGCATGGCGCGGACGTTTTCCTCGATGGACTCGTTCAGGCGGTCATATTTGCGAAATACGCGGCGGAATGCGGGCATAGCGGTCTTGGCTATGAGGAACAGTCCCGCGATCAGCACGGGGATAATGACCACAAATGCCGTGGCA
>CABUHM010000344.1:0-1668 GCA_902491355.1 uncultured Eubacteriales bacterium | reverse complement strand
TCGGCAGGATAATCGGCGCAAAGCGTTCTGAGGTTCTGATTGGCGACCGACAGATCGGAGTTCAGCGCCAGACGCACCAGTGCCTCGGCAGGCAGTGTCCAGTTCAGGTCTGCCTTCATAGGCTTCGCGTAATAGTAGCGAAGGACGGAATCCGCGCGGCTTGCATAGCCCGCATAAGCCGCCTGCACCTCTGTGGAATAAACAGAGATATCCGGCTCTCCGCTCAGATAGAAGGACTCAGGTCCGGTGATCCCGAGCACCGCCATACGAGCCAACAGGTAGTCGTTGGAATCGACGCGTCCGTTCTGGTTGATGTCCACGGCGCTCTGTTCCTCCCTGCCCAGTGTGAGATTTCCGAGAAACGCGGAACGGATGAGCGCGCAGTCGTTGGAATCGAGCGATGCGTTTCCGTTCACGTCGCCGAGCGACAACCCTGCGACAAGAAGGGTAAAGACCGTTCCCGACAGGATCGCGCATAAGGTAAAGATACACCAAAATCTTTTCATAACCACGGTTTCCTTTGCATGATGGATTCCCGTCCCCGAAACGGACGGTAATAAACCACTTTTGCTCGGGCGGCATCCCAAAGCTCCGATTCTATTATACCAAAATGTCGGGAATTGTCAAGTATTGTACACCGATTTTTATGCGAATGCACAAAAAGAGGAATTGCAGTTTTCGTCTGCAATTCCTCTTTTGGCGCCACGCCGTGCACCGCCTGTGCGGGAACGGGAAACCGATCCCCGTTTCCGCGTGAGCAGTGTCCGAGCGGACTGATCTTATACCGTATAACGCGGGGCGGATCAATACATGCCGCCCATACCGCCGTCCATGCCGGGTGCGGCAGGCGCTGCGGGTGCGGGTTCCTTCTTATCGGCAACCAGTGCCTCGGTAGTAAGAACCGTGGATGCAATGGATGCGGCGTTCTGCAGTGCGGAACGGGTCACCTTGGTCGGGTCGACGATGCCGCATTCCACCATATCGCAGTAGACCTCTTTTGCGGCGTCGAAGCCGTAGCCGACCTTGTTGCTGCTATGGATCTTATCTACGATCACAGCGCCCTCAAAGCCTGCATTTGCGGCGATCTGACGGATCGGCTCCTCCAGAGCGCGGATGACGAGCTTTACACCGGTCTTTTCGTCACCGTCCACCGTGTCGAGCAAAGCGGAAACATCCTTCACGCAGTTCAGCAGTGCAACGCCGCCGCCCGCTACGATGCCTTCCTCGACTGCCGCCTTGGTTGCGCACAGAGCGTCCTCGATGCGAAGCTTCTTCTCCTTCATCTCGGTCTCGGTTGCGGCGCCGACCTTAATAACTGCAACACCGCCGGACAGCTTTGCCAGACGCTCCTGCAGCTTCTCGCGATCGAAATCGGAGGTCGTGGTCTCGATGCCTGCCTTGATCTGGGAGATTCTTGCCTGAATGTCCTCAGCCTTGCCGTTACCGCCCACAATAATGGTATTTTCCTTGTTGACCTTGACCTGTCTTGCACGTCCGAGCTGTGCAACCGTGGTCTCCTTCAGCTCCAGACCCAGTTCGTCGGAGATCATCTCACCGCCTGTCAAAGCGGCGATGTCGCGAAGCATATCCTTGCGGCGGTCGCCGAAGCCCGGTGCCTTGACGGCAACGCAGGTGAAGGTGCCGCGCAGCTTGTTCACAACCAGCGTG
>CABUHM010000343.1:0-1708 GCA_902491355.1 uncultured Eubacteriales bacterium | reverse complement strand
CGCGGAGCAATTCGGTTTTGTCGGCGCTTTTTCGGTCATCCTGTGCCTGTTCGGGCTTTGCGCCTTTCTCACATTGGACGCCTCCGAACGGACAAGCCAGGGCAAGGCGATCTGCTTCTGCGCCGCCGTGTGGATCGGCGTGCAGACGGTGGAATCCATCGGCATGTGCCTGGGTCTGCTCCCTATCGTCGGGGTGGCTCTGCCCTTCGTCAGCTACGGCGGCTCGTCCCTGACCTCGCTCTGGATCCTTCTCGGCGTGGTTTTCCGCGCAGGAAGATCGAAAAAGACGCAAACAGCCGAAAAATGCACGCCCTCCGAGGCAGTATGATTTTTTTTAATTCAAGATAGAAAAAGCAAAGGAGAATCTGTCATGGCAGACAACACCAATCTCAACGAAGAGCGCCCGCTCGATCACATTCCCGCAGACGGCGGCTTCACCGCGATCTTCCGCACCATCGCATGCGTGGGCGACAGCCTCTCGTCCGGTGAATTCGAGGCGGCGGCACCCGACGGGTCGAGCACGTATCACGATATGTATGAGTATTCCTGGGGACAGTTTATCGCGCGCATGTGCGGCAGTAAGGTCTACAATTTTTCGCGCGGCGGCATGACCGCACGCACCTATTGCAACTCGTTTGCCGATGAAATGGACTATTGGAATCCGAAATATGCAAGTCAGGCATACATCATCGCCCTCGGTGTCAACGACATCGGATATGAAAAGGGCGAGGTCGGCTCAACAAAAGACATTGATCTCAACGACTGGCACAACAACACGCGCAATTTCGCAGGCTATATGGGCGAGATCATGCAGAGACTGCGCGAAATTCAGCCGCGCGCCAAGTTCTTCCTGCTCACCATGCCGCGCGAGAACGAAGGCGATGAAATGCGACAGAGAAAAGAGGATCACCGCCGCTTCCTGTATGAGCTTGCCGAGCTGTTCGGCAACACCTATGTAATCGACCTGTTCCGCGACGCTCCCGTGTATGACGAAGCCTTCAAGAAGCAGTATTATCTGCGCGGACACATGAACCCCATGGGTTATCTCCAAACCGCCAAAACGGTCGCGGCATATATCGACTATATCATCCGCAAAAATCCGGACGATTTCCGTGAGGTGGGCTTCATCGGCACCGACCTGCACGGCTGATCCCCTATGGAAACAAACAATCAAGCCTTTTCGATTCCCCTCCCTCAAGCCGTCGCCGACGCACTGTCGGCTCTTGAGAATGCGGGATACGAAGCCTTTATCGTGGGCGGATGCGTGCGTGATGCCCTCCTAGGACGTGAGCCGAAGGACTATGACATCACCACCTCTGCCCTGCCCGAAGAGGTGGAACGCGTCTTTTGCCAAAATCGGGTCATTGAGACGGGCTTGCGCCACGGCACCGTCACCGTGCTGTCACGCGGAGAGCCGCTGGAGATCACGACGTACCGAACCGACGGCGATTATTCCGATCACCGCCATCCGGACGGCGTCACCTTTACACGCACACTGACCGAAGATCTCGCGCGTCGTGACTTCACAGTCAATGCCATGGCATATTCGCCCGATGTCGGGCTGATCAATCCGTTCGGCGGGCTGAACGATCTGCACGAGAAACGCCTCCGCTGTGTGGGCGATCCCGACCACAGATTTCAGGAGGATGCGCTCCGCATTCTGCGCCTGCTTCGGTTCTCCGCCGTCCTCGGCTTTTCGCCCGAGGAG
>CABUHM010000342.1:0-1710 GCA_902491355.1 uncultured Eubacteriales bacterium | reverse complement strand
GTCTGGGACAGCATCAGCGCCACGCGGTGGGTATCGTATTTCCCACTTTGCAGAGCGTCGAGGAACTGTCCGATGGTCAGAAGCGCCGGATAGCAGGTGTCGTTATGTACGTATTGCAGTCCGCACTCGACAACGCGGCCTCCCTCGTTATGCAGTACCTCACAGTGATAGCCGTAGGCATTGAAAATGCGCTCGATGAGGGAAAAGTGCACGGGGAGCATATTCGGCACTAATACGGTGTGCGTCCGACGCATGTCCTCGGTAAATACGGGATACGGAAATGCGGATGGTTTTTTCTTTTTCGGCATATTCCCGACACCTCCTTTTTGCGTGTGATTCTTGATATTTTTCGGGCTTTCGGAGCGTTACCGTCTTGCGTCCAGTGCGCCGAGCAGACTGCGCAGACGGATATTGACCGCGCCGAGATTGGTGATCTCATCGATCTTGATCTGGGTATACAGCTTTCCCGCGCGTTCCAAAATGGAACGCACCTCGTCGGTGGTAATGGCGTCGATGCCGCAACCGAAGGAAACGAGCTGTACCAGCTCCACGTCGGGATGTGCGGCGGCATAGCGCGCGGCGGCGTACAGGCGGGCGTGGTAGGTCCACTGGTTGAGAACCGTTACCTGACCCGCCTCGGCTAAGTCGGAGACCGCATCCTCGGTCACGACGCAAAAGCCGAGCTTTGCGGCAAGACGGTCGATGCCGTGATTGATCTCGGGGTCCGCATGATACGGTCTGCCCGCCAAGATCATGACCCGCCGTCCGTTCTCCTGCGCCCACCGCAGTGCGCGGTGTCCCTCGTCCCGAAGCGCCTGCATGTAGCGCTCATATTCGGCAAAGCCGCGCTTGACGGCACGTCGGATATCGGACAGGGAAAAGTCGCCGAACGGCTCACGCAGACATGCCTGCAGAGTGCGCGCCATATCCTTTTCGCGATCCAGGCGCAGATACGGGAACAGGAGGGGCGTTTTGCGCAGACCCTCCATGTTGGAGTGCAGAAGCTCCCCGTAGTACGCCACGACCGGACAGTTATAGTGATTTGTGCCCTGACCCTCGTCCACGTTATAGGAAAGGCAGGGATAGAACACGGCGTCCACGCCCTGCCCGAGCAGGGTCTCCACATGGCCGTGCATCAGCTTTGCGGGGTAGCATGCCGTGTCGGACGGGATACTGTACTGCCCGCGTGCGTACAGGGCGCGTGAGGAAAAGCCGGACACCCGTACGCCCAGTCCCAACGTGCGGAAGAGGGTGTGCCACAGGGGCAAAAGCTCCGCCATGCCCAGTGCCATGGGAAGCCCGATGCACCGACCGGACGTGTCGCCCGTATCGTCCATATACGTCTGTAGCTTTTCCTGCTTGAAGGCAAACAGATTGGGGAGTGTCTCGGGACACGTGCCGTCCGCGCCGCCTCGCTGTAAGCTCGCGCCCCGCTCGCATCGGTTGCCCGAAATGTATCTGCCGCCGTCCGCAAAGGTGTTCACGGTCAGCATGCAGTGATTGGTACAGCCGCGGCAGGTCACGGTGCGCGAGGTATGCGAAAAGCGCGCCAGCTCGTCTGCGGTAAGCAGGGAGCTTTTTCCCGCGGACTGCGCATGGGCGAAAAGCGCCGCGCCGTAAGCGCCCATCAGTCCCGCGATCTGCGGACGGATGACCGTGTGACCGATCTCCCGCTCGAAGGCGCGCAGAACTGCGTCGTTATAAAATGTG
>CABUHM010000341.1:0-1716 GCA_902491355.1 uncultured Eubacteriales bacterium | reverse complement strand
ACGCCGTCCGACGTGACCTTATCCATTGCGTCTGCGATCAGCGTACCGATCACGGCGTCGCCGGACGAAACCGTACCGACACGTGCGATATCCTCGGTGCCGTTGACCTTCTTGGAGTGGCTGACAAGGCTCTCCACAGCGCGATCCACAGCCTTGGAAATGCCGCGGCGCAGAACCATGGGATTTGCACCTGCGGTCACGTTCTTCATGCCCTCGCGGATCATGATCTGTGCCAGAAGGGTTGCGGTGGTGGTACCGTCGCCTGCCGCGTCGTTGGTCTTGACCGAGACCTCCTTCACGAGCTGTGCGCCCATGTTCTCCATGGGATCGTCCAGTTCGATCTCCTTGGCGATGGTCACGCCGTCGTTAATGATCATCGGCGAGCCGTACTTCTTATCCAGAACCACGTTTCTGCCCTTGGGGCCCAGGGTGATCTTCACTGTGTCTGCCAGTTTATCCACACCGCGGAGCAGTGCGTTTCTTGCTTCAATACCGTAAATAATCTCTTTTGCCATAACGGAATCTCCTCCAATCAGTCAACAATGGCGAGAATGTCGCCCTGTTTTACAATAATGTACTCTTCGCTTCCGACCTTCACTTCGGTGCCGGAATATTTACTGGTGATCACACGGTCGCCGGGTTTGACGTTCATGGTGATCTCCTTGCCGTCCACATTGCCGCCGGGACCCACAGCGATGACCTCTGCGACCTGCGGCTTCTCCTTTGCGGAAGCCGTGAGGATGATACCGCTCTTCGTGGTCTCCTCAGCCTCGATCATTTTAATAACAACTCTGTCTGCCAAAGGCTTGATGTTCATGATGCATTTTTCCTCCGATTCTATGTGATTGAGATGCTGTAAACGATTTGAATTTAGCACTCGTTTGTCTCAAGTGCTAAACTGTACCCTTATTTTACGCAAGGTGCTTGGAAAATGCAAGAGCTTTTGGCTACATTTAACACATCGTTTACATTTTTGCCAAAAAAAGACACGGTTCGTCACGCAAAAATCGGGGATATCCCTTCGGTATTGCTACCGAGGCGCATCCCCGATTCGTTTGTACGCGGAATTCGGTCACACCGTCCTGTACGTGTTGCCGTATTTCCGCACAAAACGGCTTACTTTTCTGCTGTTTCCTCGTCCGCATTTTCTCCGAACATGTTCATTTCGGAATTGTACGGCTCGGTCACGGCTTTGTCGTTCACCATGTGGGAGCAGTAGAATACGTACTTGATCACGTCGCCGTCCGCAACGGTATTCGCAGCGGCACTGCCTTCCCTCGGCTCCTTACCGTTGATAGTGTAGCTCCAGTAGAAGCGATAGTCCTCATCGTTCATCTTCTTGGTGCAGGTGGTGTAGTTCTTAAAGGAAGCAACGCCATCCTCATTGCTGTTCAGCTTGACATCAAGCTCCTTCTGAGAAATGGCTTCCTGTACCGCGCGGATGACGGTGGCGCCGTCGCCGCTGAGCTTCACGGAATATGCGGGAATGGAATCGTCTCCTGCCTCAAACGAGACCTTCACCGTGATATCATCCGCCGAAGTTTTGCAGGACGTGAACAGACTGCCGGAAACCAGCAGCAAAACCGCAAGCATCGCAATTGCAATTTTCTTCATGTTTGTAATCCTCCGAAAATTTGGTACTTTTATTTTAACACATCTGCGACGTAATGTCAAGTATTATCCATTATATATAAATATGAAGAAGGACAGGTACAG
>CABUHM010000340.1:0-1738 GCA_902491355.1 uncultured Eubacteriales bacterium | reverse complement strand
GTCGTGGATTTTCCCGCGCCGTTTGCGCCGAGCAGACCCACGATCTCGCCTTTTTTCACGGAAAAGTTGACGTCGTTGACGGCGATCCGCTTTCCGTAGCGCTTTGTCAGATGTTCAATTTCAATCATATTATTTATTTCTCCGCGTTCCACAGATACATATACAGATAAATAATAGTAACATATATTTATAAATAAATCTTGAACATTCGACGGTGTTCGGAAGAATTTCACAAGTCGGAGCACAAAGAAAAAGCACCGCCGTCTGTCTCCGCCCAACATGTGGGGGAGGCAAACAACAGTGACGGCACTGCCGGCATTGCCAACAATGCCAGCAACGCTAAATGCTTTTGGGGCTATGCGACTGGCTCGGCATGCACGTAAACACGAACATTGCGTCTGCCAAAGGCATATATCGGCGCAAAATCCAAGCCGAAATAAATATCGATCACGTTATCCACAACCGCGCCGCCCGTGTCCTCAGCATGATATATGCCCGAGATGCCGGGGTATTCGCAGTCCACATACACGGTACTCTTGAGCGGGATGGTATCGGGGTCCACGGCGATCATGCCGATCTCCACCTGCACGCCGGTCGCGGTGTTGCCGGAAAATTCGGGGCCGCCGTAAGCGGTCGCCGTGCCGTCCACATAGTAGGAATAGGAATAGGTCTTGCCGTCCGTGCCCACAAAGGTGCCGCCCACACCCGTTCTCTGCACGCGTGAGACCGATGGCGTGACGACGGTCTCGGATATGACCTCCTCGGATCGCACCACGCCGTCCGCGATCACCTGATAGATCTCCCGTCTGATCTCACCGTCCGAGCCTTCGCATATGACCTCGGTGAAGTCCTTCGGGATGGTCTGCACCTCATAGGTCTCGGTGCGGCGCGGAAGGGTATCATACAGAACGACCGTGTCTGTCTCGATCTGCACGTAATCCAGTTCCATGCCGTTGAAGAGCATGGTCTCGCGGTCGTAATTCAGCTCGTCGTTTTCGTCGGGGTATATCTCATAGCTGTCGAGCAATTCCCCGACGGTCATAGGCTTGGTGATGAGGGTGGATTTCTCGCCTGCGAGGGAGAGGAATACGCACACCTCATCCCCGTAGCCCGAAAAGATGGTATTGCCCGCATGGTAATCCTGCATTTCCACGCCGCCGCGCACCTTGAGCGTGAGGGGCGCAATATAATCGGACACCACGGACGCCAGAAGTACCATCAGAAACGAGGCGCAAAGCACCGCACAAACCAAAAGAAAACGGGTCGGCAGAGCGTGCTGTTCATTCTGTCCGACATCGGATGACCTACGGTCAACTGTGTCCATATATTCCCCTCCTCTCAGAAAAGCTTAGTACAGTTTAACATTTTTTTCCTGATTTGTCAAGCAATGCCGTTTTTGCAGGGGAACGAAACCCCGTCGGCACGCCCGTTTCGGCTCAGAAACGGAGACGGTTTTCGCTCATTTTACCCCGCCGACGGAACGTGCCGTCCCTTCAATCAAATTGTAAAAAGCGCTTGACAAATACGCATTTAATGCGTATAATACATACAGTGAGAGGGGATGATACCAATTAAAAGGACAGACCTTATAGGACTTCTTGAGAAAAACGGTTGATACCTGAAACGGAACGGCGGCGGGCACGATATCTATACCGACGGAAAAGAGTACGAAACGATACCGCGACACAAGGAATGAAAAGAAAATCTCGCAAAGACGATCATAAAACGGCGCGGGCTC
>CABUHM010000339.1:0-1745 GCA_902491355.1 uncultured Eubacteriales bacterium | reverse complement strand
AAGGAAGCTTCAAGCGGGATTCCCGAGGTGAAGGAAAGCGGCATCATGGCGTCCCTCAGCCGTACCCAAAAAAATATGAAGAACGACAAAATGCAGGTGCGTCCCGCCCGTCCGCAGGATAAGAAGCGCGAGGCGGACGACCAGTATGACCGCGATTTACAGGAATTCCTGGAAAGCATGGATTCCGACGATTCCGACAACACACACTAAAAGGAGTTAAACAATAGAACAATGGCTAAGGATTTCACCGGTACTTTGAATTTACCCGCAACCGATTTTCCCATGCGGGCAGCACTGCCTCAGCGGGAACCCGCCTTCCTTGAAAAGTGGGAAAAGGACGATCTTTACGGCGCCGTGATGGCGCGCAACGAGGGAAAGCCTTCCTTCATTCTGCATGACGGTCCTCCCTATGCCAACGGCAACATTCACATCGGACATGCGCTCAATAAGATCCTCAAGGACTTTATCGTTCGTTATAAGAACATGAGCGGCTTCCGTGCACCCTATGTTCCCGGTTGGGACTGCCACGGGCTTCCCACTGAGAGCGCGATTCTGAAGCAGAACCGCGTGGATCGGCATAAAATGACGGTTTCCGAATTCCGAAACGCCTGCGCCGACTTCAATATGAAGTATATCAACGGTCAGCGCGAGCAGTTCAAGCGTCTCGGCGTCATGGGCGACTGGGAGCACCCTTATATTACCCTCAAGCCCGAATTCGAGGCGGAGCAGGTGAAGATCTTCGGCGCGATGGCAAAGAAGGGCTATATCTATAAGGGCTTCAAGTCGGTGTACTGGTGCCCCGAGGACGAGACCGCTTTGGCTGAGGCAGAGATCGAATATCAGGACGATCGGTGCGAATCCATTTACGTGAAATTCCGCGTCGAAAACGATCAGGGAAAGCTGGACGGCGTGTGCGACAAGCAGAACACGTACTTCGTCATCTGGACCACCACCACATGGACCCTGCCCGGCAACCTTGCTATCTGTCTCAATGCAGATATGGACTACGTGCTCCTGCGCGTACCGTCCGGCGAGGTGTACATTGTCGCCGAGTGTCTGGCGGAAAATGTGTGCCGTGCCGCAGGCATCACGGAATATGAAGTGGTTGCCAAGTACAAAGGCTCGTTCTTTGAGCTGATGACGGCAAAGCACCCCTTCCTTGACCGTGAGTCGGTGATCCTGAACGGCGAGCATGTCACGGCGGATGCCGGTACCGGATGCGTTCATACCGCGCCCGGATTCGGCGCAGACGACTTTGATATCTGTCAGAAATACGACAAGGCGGGCAAGACCGACATCGGCGTGATCGTGCCTGTGGACGGCAGAGGCTATCAGACGTCGGAGGCAGGTCCTTATGCCGGCATGAAGTATTCCGCCTCCGACGAAGCCATTCTCAACGACATGCGTGAGAGCGGCGCGCTGTTGGCGTCCGAGACTATCGTCCACCCGTACCCGCATTGCTGGAGATGCAAGAAGCCCATCATTTACCGCGCGACCGAGCAGTGGTTTGCTTCGGTCTCTGCTATGACCGAGGACGCCGTCCGCGCATGCGACGATATCAGCTGGTACCCCAAGTGGGGCAAGGAGCGCATGATTGCTATGATCCGCGAGCGCAACGACTGGTGCATTTCCCGTCAGCGTCAATGGGGCGTTCCGCTTCCCATCTTCTATTGCGAGGACTGCGGCGAGTATCTGGTGAATGACGCTACCATTGCGCGTATCTCCGATATCGTCCGCGAAAAAGG
>CABUHM010000338.1:0-1756 GCA_902491355.1 uncultured Eubacteriales bacterium | reverse complement strand
AAAACATCTCGTTAGGTTGTTTTAGCCCATTATATTTAGCTCGTATTGCCAAGTCAAATGTGTAGTAAACCACACCATTCAAATTATAAAATGGTGTGGTTACAAACACCTGCTTGTCCACAAATGGCGCACACGGTTTAGCATTGATTTAGACAGCAATTTGAAATTTTGTAGTAGCGATGGCGTATAGATTTATCGTCCGCTTTGTTTCGCCAACCTTGATAGAATAAGGCTTTTCGGCATTTTCCTCGTTGTCAGAGTCGTCATATTTTTTAATTCTGTCGAGTGTCGAAAAGCTATGTATCTTTAAGCCAAAGACCTCACGCTTGTCCTCATATTTGATACATTGGAACATTTCCGATGCTTCTCTGGGAACCGAAGAGCTGGGGCACATGGAGATGATATGCGCCATGGTGCATCAGTTGACGCGGAACCTGACCGAACAGCAGATCATCGACGGCGGATTTGCGCCGTACTTTACCGACCACACCGTAGGCGTGTACCCTGTTGATGCGTCCGGCGTGCCGTATGCCGCCGCCACCTTCGCCTCCAAGGGCGATATCATCACCGATCTCCACGAGGATATGGCGGCAGAGCAAAAGGCAAGAACCACGTATGACAATTTGCTTCGGCTTTCCGACGATGCCGACGTGACCGACGTTCTCCGCTTCCTGAGAGAGCGGGAGATCGTACACTACCAGCGCTTCGGCGAAGGGCTTGCACGCACGACCGAGCGTCTGAATTCCAGAAACTATTACGCATGCAATCCGTCGTTTGACAAAAACTGTCCCTGCAAGTCGCGGGAAGACAGCAACTGCACGGAATAACCGTACAATCGTTGCGTGAAACAACCGCGCAAATGACCCCATAAGGCAATTACGGCTCCGGAGCATCTTCCGGAGCTGTAATTATTTTAGCGTGCAATTGTGATTCAGAGGAAAACCGTGGTTTCGGGGAAAATGCGGAAGTCACCTTCACGCATGACACGGCGGCAGTCATTTGCGCATATGCCGAACGATACATAGGGATGACCGTCGCGTGCAGACAGAGAGATATGTGCGTTGCGCCGACAGACGCCCGAGGGTCACCAGATACGGTTCGTCGGCTCTTCGGGCGGCGGCAGCTCCTCCTCGGGGAGCGGTTCGTCGTTCTCCAGAAGCTCAAACAGGGATCTCGGCGGCTCATTCTCAAAAAACGTGATCTGATTTTCGTTTCGGGGCGCGGTCGATTGTCTGAGATAAACGCGGAACGGCACGCCGTGGATCTTGCATCGGGAAATCATGTATGCGGTGCCCGTGGAGTGTCCGTCCCAAAAGGCGACCATCATATCCGCCATCTCGATGATCCTGTCGTTACGGACGAGCGGCGCGCGGGAGCCGTATGACGAATAATCGGGCAATATCTCGATATACTCGATGGAGTGCATGAGCGCATAGGTCTTTGCGATCCGATCCACGCCGCGTGCGCCTCCGGAAATGATGGCAGTCAGTCCGTCCGGCAGATAGGACGAAAAATCGGAAATCTCGCGGATGCCGCGCGACCCGATGACCGCGACCTTCATTGCGGCTTTTCGGATACCGTCAGGGTCTGCGCCAGCTTTCTG
The DNA here is from genome assembly GCA_902491355.1 of uncultured Eubacteriales bacterium. Lineage (GTDB taxonomy): Bacteria > Bacillota > Clostridia > Oscillospirales > CAG-272 > UMGS2055. The sequence goes on along the minus strand of CABUHM010000338.1, from coordinate 153 downwards.
CCCATGAGGACGCCCATCACGGACGCCATCATCAGTCCGCGTGTCCAACCGGAGGAGTCACCGAGGCAGTGCAGATTCGGAACATTGGTGTTCAGGTCGGTATCCATTTTGATTCTGTTGGAATAGAATTTCAATTCGGGAGAATACAGAAGG
>CABUHM010000337.1:0-1765 GCA_902491355.1 uncultured Eubacteriales bacterium | reverse complement strand
TCTGCGTTTGACGCGCAGGGGAGGCTATGACGATCTATGATTACAAAACCCAGAGGCACCCTGGATATTCTGCCCGCCGAAATGCGGCTGTGGCACAAGGTGGAGCAAACGGCGCGGCGTGTGGCGGCACAGTACGGCTTTGAGGAGATTCGGTTTCCGACCTTTGAAGCCACCGAATTGTTTGCACGCGGCGTGGGCGACACCACGGACGTAGTGCAAAAGGAAATGTATACCTTTTCGGATCGCGACGGCAGGAGTCTGACCCTGCGTCCGGAGGGAACGGCATGCGTGGTGCGCTCCCTCATCGAAAACGGCATGTGCTCGGATACCATGCCGCTGAAAATGTATTATCTCACGAATTTCTTCCGCTACGAAAAGCCCCAGGCGGGACGCAGTCGGGAGTTCTACCAGTTCGGCGTGGAAATGTTCGGCGCGCCGTCTGCCGGTGCGGATGCCGAGATCATTTCGCTGGCTGACCGTGTGATCCGCGGCGCGGGTGTGAACAATGCCCGCCTGTATATCAATTCCATCGGTTGTCCCGAGTGCCGCAAGGGATACCATGCCGCACTCAAGGCATATTTTGTATCTCGCAAGGATCAGTTGTGCGATACCTGCCGCGGCAGACTGGAAACCAACCCCATGCGCATTCTGGACTGCAAAAGCCCGATTTGTGCGGAAATTGCCGCCGATGCGCCCAAAACCATCGACTTTTTGTGCGAGGACTGTACCGATCACTTTGAACAGTTGAAAAAGCATCTCGACGCGATGGGCATGCAGTATGAGATCAACCCCCGCATCGTGCGCGGTCTGGATTACTACACCAAGACCGTGTTTGAGTTTGTCTCGGATGCCATCGGTGCGCAGAGCACCATTTGCGGCGGCGGCAGATACGACGGACTGGTGCAGTCGGTGGGCGGTCCCAAGCTGTGCGGCATCGGCTTCGGCATGGGCATTACGCGTCTGCTCCTCACCATGAAGGCGTGCGGCGTTGAGGAAATGACCCGTCCCGCACCCTTGCTGTATGTCGCTCCCATGGGCGCACAGGCGGCGGTGAAGGCGAACGGTCTGATCTCCGCACTGCGCGATCACGGCGTGTATGCGGAATGCGATATTGTGGGAAGATCGCTCAAGGCACAGATGAAATATGCGGATAAGATCGGCGCACACTATACCCTGATTCTGGGCGACAGTGAGCTGGAAACCGGTCTTGCCCAGCTCAAGAACATGAAGGACAGTACGCAGTCCGAAGTTCACTGGAGCGATACGGACGGGCTTCTCGCGGCGATCGGCGCGGCAGAGGTCTGATATGGTCGGGCGTCGCACCGCAAAAAACGGACGGCGGCACCCAAATAAGGAAAATACAGTTCATTACATTCGCTGTGCCTGACCGGCGGGCATGCGCGGGAATTTCAGCCGGAGAAGGAATACATCATGGCAGAACAGTTTACCGGTGCGGACAAGCGCACCAAATATTGCGGCGAATTTACCGCCTCGGATATCGGGAGCCGCGCATGCGTGTGCGGATGGGTTCAGCGTCAGCGCGACCTCGGAAGCCTGATCTTCATCGATCTGCGCGACCGCAGCGGCATTGTACAGCTTGCATTTGACGATCAGACAGACCGTGCGCTTTTCGATACGGCGTTCGGTATTCGCGCCGAATACGTCCTGTGCGCAAAAGGAACCGTGCGGGCGCGCGGCGAGGGCGCTGTGAACCCCAATCTGCCCACGGGCGCCGTGGAGATCGCGGTGGACGAATTGAAGGTTC
>CABUHM010000336.1:0-1778 GCA_902491355.1 uncultured Eubacteriales bacterium | reverse complement strand
CACCGAGCCTGCCGTGGCATTCCGCGTATTCCGCGAACTGCTCGAAAAGAAGTACGGCGAAGAGGGTGCGCGCGAGCGCATTTTCGTGACCACCGATAAGCAGAAGGGCAAATTGAAGGGGTTGGCAGATAAAAAGGGCTATGAGACCTTCGTGGTGCCCGACGGGATCGGCGGACGCTACAGTGTTCTGACCGCTGTGGGACTTCTTCCCATCGCCGTATCCGGTGCCGATCTGCTTGCAATGATGACAGGTGCGGAAAAGGCGCGTGAGGCGTTCCTGAACACCGATACCGCAAACGATTGTCTGCGTTATGCGGCGATCCGCAACATTCTGTACCGCCGCGGAAAGGTCACCGAGATCCTTGCCGCTTATGAACCGTCTCTTGCCCTGATGGCAGAGTGGTGGAAGCAGCTCTTCGGCGAGAGCGAGGGCAAGGACAACCGCGGTATTTTCCCGGCATCCGTCATCTTCTCCACCGACCTGCACTCCCTCGGTCAGATCATTCAGCAGGGTCAGCGCAACATTTTCGAGACTGTCATCAACCTCAAGCCCGAAAAGAACGCGATCCCCGTTCCGAACGATCCCGAGAACAGCGACGGTCTGAATTTCCTGCTCGGCAAGACCATGGACGAGATCAACCACATTGCATTCACCGCAACGGCAATGGCACACACCGACGGCGACGTTCCGAACATCGTCCTGAATCTGGATACCCGTAACGAAGAAAACTTCGGATACATGGTATATTTCTTTGAGCTGGCGTGTGCGGTTTCCGGCTACACCCTCGGCGTAAATCCCTTCAACCAGCCCGGCGTGGAGGCGTACAAGATCAACATGTATGCCCTGCTCGGCAAGCCCGGCTACGAGGAAAAGAGAAAAGAGCTGTCCGCACGCATCTGACGCGATTAACGTGACCCAACGGCACGGACAGTTCCGGTAGATGCTCCGATGCCGATTACAAAACTACTCTTGATACCGGAGAAAAGGAGCAGACTATGATCAAACTCATTATTGGCGTAAAGGGAACCGGCAAAACAAAGACCCTGATCAATCTGGTAAACGAAGCACTGGATAAGACCGAAGGCTCTGTCCTCTGCATCGAAAAGGGCACCAAGCTGATTCACGAGATCAAGTATACCGCGCGTCTGGTGAACACCGACGAATACAATATTATGGACGCCGCTGATCTGTTCGGCTTTGTGGCTGGCGCAATCGCCTCCAACCATGACCTCACCGACATTTTCATCGATTCCGCGCTGAAGATCTGCAACGAGCGCATCGAGACCTTCACCGATTTTGTGAACCGCATCGACGCTTTTGCAAATGCGCACAACATCAATGTGGTCATGACCGCTTCCATGCCCGAGGATAAACTGCCCGCTTCCTTGAACCAGTACGTAATCGCACACTGATCTTTACCGTTTCCCGCTCTGCGGGCGCATCATAAGACGGGACTGCCCCCGTTTGGGAGCAGTCCCGTTTTATATTTTGTTATGGAAGTTACATTTGATGTTTTGCCGCACCGCCCTTCCTTCATCATTTGGCAAACATAATCAAGGCGAGATGCACCCGTTTGCAGAAGGTTCGCGCAGACTTCGCGCCCCGCGTCGGTCGTGCGCGGCTTGCCGCGCACGGTCGGAATCGGCATACCGCGTACTGCAAAAAATTGCTCCGCTCATCAATGCCGATTCCCGACGGTGCCGCGTATGTGCCTCAATTACGCACTTTTGCAGAGCCAATGGAAGCGGGCGACCACTGGTCGCCCCTACAAAATCGA
>CABUHM010000335.1:0-1785 GCA_902491355.1 uncultured Eubacteriales bacterium | reverse complement strand
CGCCAGGTCAGGTCCCGCTGGTGGACACCGCCTCGGCGCACGTGCCGCTCAAGCAGAAGAATCATCGCGGACAGAACGCCTTGGAGCGCACGGCAGAGCCGCTTGCCGTTATGGCGGAGCGGGAAGGGAAGCCGTATCCCTACGATCAGCTTTTCTATTCGTGGAGAAAGCTGATGCAGAATCACCCGCACGACTCCATCTGCACCTGCTCGTGCGACGATGTGGCGCGGGAAATGGACATCCGCTTTGAAAAATCGTATCAGGTCGCGTCCTACATCCGCGACGAATCCATGCAGTATCTTTGCGACCGCGTGGACACCTCCGCGCTGGGAGATCGCAACATTGTGGTGTTCCACACCGATGCGCTCCGCACCTCGGAATGCGTGACCTGCTATGCGGACTATCCGCAGGACTGCGGCTTCGATACCCTGACGGTATACGATGAGGCGGGGAACGTCGTCCCCGCGACCGTGCGCAAGTTGGGCGTCGTCTTTACCTTCCGCCTGCCCAAGGATCGCTTCCGTCAGCCCATGTGGGTGGATCGCTTTGAAGTCACCTTCCCGGTGGAAATGGAGGGGATCGGCTACCGCACCTTCCGCTTAGAGGCGCGTCAGACTCCCTGCAAGCCTGCGGTCGTACCGACGGCAAACGGTGCGGAAAACGAGCACATCGCCTTTTCGGTGGAGAAAAACGGTTCTCTGACCGTGACCGACCGCCGCACGGGTCAGGTATATCGCGGCTGTTGCGTGCTTGAGGATGTGGGCGACATGGGCGATTTGTACAATTTCCGCCCCGCCGATCACGATGTGCCTCTGACGACCGAGAACGATACCGCGTCCGTCCGTTTGGCGGAGGCAGATGCCTGCCATGTGACGTGGGAGGTCACAAATCACATGGACATCCCGCTTCGCCGCACCTGCGGAACGCGATCTGGTGAGACGGTCAAAACCGAGATCGTTACCCGATACACTCTGCGCGCGGGAGCGGGTCGCGTGGACGTGGAGACGACATGGGACAACCGAAGCGAGGATCACCGTGTCCGTGCCCTCTTTATGCCGGAGATCCAGGCAAGCACCGTTTTGGCGGAGGGACAGTTTGACGTGCTTGCGCGCGAGATCGTGCCGTACCACACGTGGGAAAATCCGTGCTACTGTCAGCGTATGCAGGCATTCTTCGCACTGGAGGACGAGCGTCCCGACGGACGCGGTCTTATGGTTGCGGTGCGCGGTCTGAACGAATATGAAATCCTGCGTGACGGTCACAACACCATGGCGCTGACCCTGCTCCGCTGTGCGGGACAGATGGGTGACTGGGGATATTTCCCGACACCCGACGGGCAGTGTCTCGGCGTACATACCATGCAGTACAGTGTGATCCCGTTTGACAGCACCACGCGCGCCTCTGCTTTCCGTGAGGGCTTCTCCTTCAACGGCGCGCCGTTTGCGGCATGCTGTACCGAGAAGCATGCGGGCACGATCCCCGCATCGCACGCCTATTTTGCGGTGCAGGGAGATATGCTCTCGTTTGCCGCGCTCAAGCAGAGCGAAAGCGGAGAGGGCATGATCTTTCGCCTTTACAACACCGATACGCAGGCGCATGAGCTGACCCTGACGGGCGTTGCCTCCGACCGCCGCGTGACCGAAAACCGTCTGGATGAGACACCGCTTCGGGAATTGCCGCCCGAGGGGGATGTCCGTTCCCTGACGGTGCTACCGAAGAAGATCGTGACACTGGAAATTCATTAAATGCAAAAAAGATACCGTTTGTCCGGCTGTGGAAGCTGAC
>CABUHM010000334.1:0-1786 GCA_902491355.1 uncultured Eubacteriales bacterium | reverse complement strand
AGCGCCGAATTGACGCGGGATACACTATGTACTGCGCTGTTGTACTCCAAAGTCTCGAACATAAAGATATCATATTCATTCAGGAAGTTACGTGCATCCAGAAAATAACGGATCGCCTCAAGGCTCGCCTTGCGCCATCCCGAATCGTAAAGATTGGTGTTGGAGGCATCGTAATACGGCGTGTAATTTGCCTGACCGAGCGAATTCCACGGCGAAGGCGCCCAGGAACCGGTGGTCACCAAATTGTAGTATGTACCGCCCGTTTGCCGATTTTCCATGTTCGCCACATAATCGAAGGTGAACGTACTGTTATACTGCGATATCAGAACCGGCTCAAAGACCCAGTTCGGATGCAGGCGATGCAATTCCGTAAGTGGTGTGACATAGCTTTCGGGAAAGCCTGCGTTTCTCAGACTCTGCGCGTAAGCATCGTCCGCCTGTGATGTCATGGGCAGTGCGGGGATCAGTACCACAAGCATTGCAACAACACACAGGACGGAGATCCCTTTTTTCAAAGTAGTTTTCATGTGCCTCTCCTTCATCTGTCAGAATTGTCAGAAACGGTTCAAGCAACCGTTTAGTACATGATATCACACTTACTGCAAATTTGTCAACAAATAATTGCCGGACCCGATCAATTTTGGTAAAGTTGACAGGAATATTTACTGATTCTTGCACATTTAGCACATTCCCTTTCCTAACTGATCATTTTGTATACCGCCGCCGTCGAAGCACGGAAGATCTTTTGCCTCCGCACAGAGCAGAAAAAACGAAAGGGAAAAATATCGAAAAAATCTTTCCAAACCTATTGACAGATCAGAAATTTCGATTTATAATACCAGCATACTATGGTGGTGGGTTGAAAGACACTCACACGGAACAGTGAGGTATTGTCATGTCGAGCATTTACACATCCGCAGATCAGCTTATCGGAAGAACCCCCCTTTTGGAACTGACACACCTGGAGAAGAAATATGATTTGGTTGCGCGTATTCTGGCAAAGCTCGAATACTTCAATCCCGCAGGCTCGGTCAAGGACAGAATCGCAAAGGCAATGATCGACGATGCCGAGGAAAAGGGTCTCTTAAAGCCCGGCTCGGTCATCATTGAACCCACCTCCGGCAACACAGGCATCGGTCTGGCATCGGTCGCCGCCGCACGCGGCTACCGTATCATTATCGTCATGCCCGAGACCATGTCGGTGGAGCGCCGTCAGCTCATGAAGGCATACGGCGCGGAGTTGGTGCTAACGGAAGGTGCCAAGGGTATGAAGGGCGCCATTGAGAAGGCGAACGAGCTTGCACGCGAAATTCACGGCGGCTTTGTTCCCGGTCAGTTTGTGAACCCCGCAAACCCCAAGGCGCACTTTGAGCACACCGGTCCCGAGATCTATGAAGATACGGACGGCAAGGTGGACTACTTTGTGGCAGGCGTCGGCACGGGCGGCACGGTGACCGGTGTCGGTCAGTATCTGAAATCCAAGATCCCGTCGGTTAAGGTCGTCGCCGTAGAACCTGCCACCTCCGCAGTGCTTTCCACAGGCGTTGCCGGCGCGCACAAGATTCAGGGCATCGGCGCGGGCTTCGTTCCCGATGTACTGGATACGCATGTGTACGACGAGATTATTCCCGTCGCCAACGAGGACGCTTTTGCCACGGGTCGCCTCATCGGGCAGAACGAGGGCGTGCTGGTCGGCATTTCGTCGGGTGCGGCGGTATGGGCTGCCATCGAACTTGCAAAGCGCCCCGAGAACAAGGGAAAGACCATTGTGGTACTGCTTCCCGAT
>CABUHM010000333.1:0-1790 GCA_902491355.1 uncultured Eubacteriales bacterium | reverse complement strand
TGGCCGTGCACTTGGTTCACGCCTCGTTGCGACGGCATCTCCGGCAGTCCCTTTGAGAATGCATACACCGTGATGAACAACTGGGGCGCAAACCACGGCGCAATCAGCTACGGTCACATCGGTGCCGACCTGATCACTCTCTGCTCCATGCTGAGAATTCCGGTGGCAATGCACAACGTCCCCGAGCAGGACATCTTCCGTCCCTCTGCTTGGAACGCATTCGGCGCTTCCGATAAGATGGGCGCGGATTTCCGTGCTTGCGCGACTTACGGTCCGCAGTTTAAGAAATAAGAGATCGCTTATTTTGCAGGGCTGTCGCAGCGGCGACAGCCCTGTTTTTATGATCGGATGCGGCGATGCGGCAGTTGTGTGATTGCCGCAGAAGGAAACACAGACGGCTGAGCCGTCGGATTACCCCGTCGCACCGTTTGATCCGAAAGGAGAACCCCAACCATGGAATTTGAGCGAACCTATGTCAGTGTCGATCTCGGCGCTGTATGCATAATGTGCGTCAGGTACGGCGCAAACTGCCCAAGGACGGCAAGCTGTTGGCTGTGGTCAAGGCAGATGCATACGGTCACGGCGCCGTTCCCGTCGCTATGGCGATCCAGCACGCGGGACTTGCGGAATACTTCGGCGTGGCGACTGTCGGAGAGGGAATCGAACTGCGCCGTGGCGGCGTTTCGCTTCCCGTTCTCATCCTCGGCTACTGCTCCCCCGAGCTGACTGAGGATCTGCTCCGCTTTTCCTTAACACCCACCCTGTACCGCGAGGACGTCGCCCGGGCGTTTTCCGAGGCGGCTGTGCGTGCCGGACAGGAGCTTATGTTCCATGCGGCGATCGATACGGGAATGTCCCGCATCGGCTTCCCAGTCAGTGACGAGGGTGCGGAGGCGGTGGCGCGTATCTGCCGATTGCCCGGCTTGCGTCCGGACGGGATATTTTCCCACTACGCAACGGCGGATGAGACCGACAAGACCCTGATGCATGAGCAGACCGCGCGCTTTCGCACCATGCTGACTATGCTCTCCGCGCGCGGTGTCGCCTTTCCGAACACTCACCTGTGCAACAGCGCGGGAATTCTGGAATGCGCGGAGTTTCCCGATGCCATGGTTCGCGCGGGAATTGTGATCTACGGTGTGATGCCGTCCGATGAGGTCACGGGCGGTGAGGTATGTCTGCGTCCCGCGCTGACATGGAAAACCGTTGTGGTGCACGTCAAAACCGTGCCCGCAGGCACACCTGTCAGCTACGGCGCTACTTGGGTCGCGCCGCGCCCCACGACGGTTGCCACCGTCCCCGTGGGCTATGCGGACGGCTATGCCAGATCGCTCTCAAACAGCGGCTGTGTGCTGATTCGCGGCAAGCGCGCCCCCATCATCGGGCGTGTCTGCATGGATCAGATGATGGTGGACGTCACCGACATCCCCGATGCCGCCATGGGTGACGAAGTGACCCTACTCGGCACAGACGGCGCTGAATGCATCAGGCTCGAGGAAATGGAGCATGCCTCGGGAAGATGCCGCTACGAACTGGTATGCGCCATTTCCAAACGTGTCCCGCGTTTCTACACCGGCGGAGCCGGATTCTGAGCGGAGCATGTGGGGACGCGGGAGGACGCGCGGGGCGCCGCCCCGAACCCCGGTTAAGGGCCTTTTTCAAAAGTCCCTTAACAATCCCCAAAACCTTTTGAGAGGTCAAAGATAGGAATTTTCTCTACGAATGAACGTCTGTGCAAAAACAGGCGTTTTTCTTTTACGGTTGTGCGTTTTCGGTTTTGTCTGTGCAAT
>CABUHM010000332.1:0-1794 GCA_902491355.1 uncultured Eubacteriales bacterium | reverse complement strand
GAAGACATCGACTTCGGGTGCGCGGCGGTCGGGTATGTGACCCGACAGAAAGGCTGGATTTTACATGACTTTATCGGAAATCATCACATGCACCGATACCCTGAAAAGCAATGCGTATCCGACCTCGGTGAAGCTGATCTGGCTGTCCGAGCTGGATACCATGATTCAAAACCGCATTCTGCTCCTGTCGTCGGCGGACACCGTGACCTATACCAAGGATACGCCAACCGATACGCAGGCGGTGCTCGGTGAGGATGCCATCGGCATTTACACCGCATATCTCATCGCCATGATCGAGCTGTACAACGGTGAAGCGGAGAGATATAACAACATGATCGCCCTGTTCAATGATCGGTTCTCCGATTACATGCGCCGTCACGCGGCAAGCTGTGACGGCAGAGAGCCCATCGTGCTTTCCGCCTATGCCATCGCCTGCAAATACGGCTTTTCGGGAAGCGAGGAGGCGTGGGTCGCATCCCTGCGGCACGATCCCGCAACCGTAACGGCGGCGGGAGAGACGCTGGAGCTTGCGGACAATACCACATATCTGCTGGAGAATGTAACAAAGCTGAAAATGGTGTGTCCGGACGGGCATTTCCCCTGCCACATCATGCTCCGCACCGCCGACGAGGGCACGGTCGCGCTCTCGGTCGAGCATGCGATGTCAAGCGATGACGGCTTTTCGGCGGCATGCAACGGAGAGCTGTGGGAAATATCGGTTTGCGACGGGTGCGTGCTGTCCCATTTGTGGGAGGAGGCGTAATATGTTGCTCTCCGATATGCTCAGACGCCGCCGTCTGCTTCTGGGGCGCAAGCCCTATGAGGGGTGCAGATGGGCGTGTTACCCGCGAAAAAGAATCGCCATCGTGAATCATGTTACGCCCACGGTCGGTATGATCGCGGGGAATGCGAATTATTCCTCGATGACCTTTGAGGGCGATACGGTGGGCTACCATATCATCGGCGAGGCGCAGACCGATTATGACGGCTTGTTCTCGGTGTCGCTCGAGGCAGGCATAACCGACGGTACCACCCTGTATCACTGGACGGCGGAGGGAAACGGCACGTATACCGTCCGTGTGTTTGTGGCAGATACGCCGCACGGCGTGTCCGGTGAGGCGGGGACATATCCGGACAACGGCTTCAAATCGCCGAATTACTATTACAAACTGGGACCGAAGAAAAGGAGTACAACATGACAGACAGCGAATTGTGTGCCTTAGCGGTGCGCGTGATCACACGGAACGAGGGGAATTATGCCTCGGTGGTGAAAAACGACAGCGGCGCTATGGGAATGGGCATTTTCGGCTTTCACGGCGCGAATGCGGGACAATTGCTCTGCGACATTGTGCACGCAGGCGGTCAGGCGGCACAGTGGATCGTCGATCTCTGCAAAACGGGAAATCTGTGGGCACAGCGTCCCGCCACCGATGCGGAGGTACCCGATCTCCGCGCCGCCATCACCACGCAGATCGGAAAGCAGTGTCAGGACGCGCTTGCGGCTTCCTATGTGTCCGGTAATGTGAAGCGCGCAAAAAACGCCGGACTGCGCGATGCCGGCGCGATCCTGTATTACTGTGATTTTGCAAATCAGTACGGTCCTGCCAGCGCAAAGCTCAAGGCGCTCACGTCAGCCGCCGTGCAGAACGGCGGAACGCTTGACGCTATGCTTGCGGCGACCAAAAACGTCACAACGCAGTACATGAAAAGACGGGAACAGACGTACACCCTGATCGGTCAGCTTTTGGCGAAGCAGGATGCCGCCGAGCGTGCGGAGAACGAGGAAAACGAGAT
>CABUHM010000331.1:0-1794 GCA_902491355.1 uncultured Eubacteriales bacterium | reverse complement strand
CAGCCTGGTCTCTCCCTCAAAGGTATCGAACAGCATGCCGTGACCGCCGTCCTTTGAACCGGTGTCCGATTTGGAGTACAGGGTCTTTTCCTGTTGCTTCCACGGACCTGTCACAAGACCCGTTTCACTTTCGGCAATGCCCACACAGTAGCCGTAGGCATCCGAATTCGACCAGATCATCAGGAGCTTGCCCTCCTCGGTGGTATACATGAAACAGCCGTCGGTGATGTTCCCTGCCGACCACGCGGAATCCCTTGCCGTAAACAGCTCGACCGGCTCGGAGATAAAGTGCGTCAGATCGTCCGAGAGCTTGGCGCATGCCATGCGCCCGATCTGATCGTCCGTCGATGTCCATTCGTGTACAAAGACCATCCAGGGCTGAGCGTCGCCGTCGATGTAGAGCGTGCCGTCGATGCAGTCCCAGTCGGACGGCGTGACGTGCCCCGCAGAATGGAGCACAAATTTATCGCCGGGATGATCCGCCGCAAATATCGCAACGCCGCGGTGATTGGTCTTGCTCGAATAATAGGTGGTAAACATGTAGAATCTGCCGTTGTATTCGTGCACCTCGGGCGCCCACGCGTTATCCACGTAGTCGTCCGGATACTCCACACAGGAAACGGGATCGGAGAAGGGCGAGGTGAAATCGTCGTTTTCGGTCTTTTGCATGAGCCAGCCCGTCCTGTAGAGATACCATGCGCCGTCATAATAGAGCAGGAAGGGATCGCGGATCGAATCGGATCCGGTGTCCAGTGTAACCATAGAATCCTCCTTTGTCACGTAACCGTAGGGAATATCCGGAAGTCCCTCGCACGACACCAACGACTGTCCCGCATCGTATACCGTGGGATACTGCCCTACGGGCGTTGCGGCAAGGGGCGCCATGCCGTCAACGGAAATAACCGCGCGCGCCGTATCGGTGACAACGGTGCAGTAAAGCGCCGTCACGTCCTGCGCACTCTCCGACCAGACGCCGAGCAGATATTGAGCGGAGGCGTCCTCGCGCGCAATGATCTTGGCGGTGAAGAAGCGGAAGCCGCTGTCACCTGTCACCTGACCGCCCGTCAGACGGTTATCGTAGTAATGATAGATGTCCCGCGTCGCCGTTTCGTTTGTCGCCGTGTGATCCACATAACGCAGAGGGACGGCATATTGCGGGGTCAGAAGATTGAATTTCTCCTCGGTGAGGGGAATGACGTAGAACTGCGCCGCGTTGCCCGTCTGTGCCGATGCGGGCTTTGTGAGATCCGCGCCGCCGAGCTGAGCCAGACGCGCCTCGCCCGAAACGGTCAGGTCGGCGAACACGCCCCCCTCCCCACAGTATACCAACCTTTGTTTGGTAAAATAGGTCGTTGGGTGCTGACCGACAGGCGTTGCCGCGATCCTTGCGGAAACCGCCGCCGAGACCGAGATCTGATAGTCGTCGCTTTCGGTCTTGCAAGCAAGCGAGGAGATTGCCTGTGTTTCGTCGCAGTAGAAGCCGAGCAGATAGACGGTGTCGCCCTCCCCGCGCGGAACGATCTTGGAGGTGAAGAAGCGCGCGGTCTGCTTGCTTGTAAACACCGCACCGTCAAGACAGGTATCGTAATAGTGATAGATGTCCTCGGTCGCCGTTTCGTCGGTCTGCTCATGATTCACAAAACGCGCATAGGCGGAATCGGGACGGGTCATCTCGTTGAACTGCTCCTCGGTGAGAGGGAGCACAAAGAACTGGGACTTGCCCTCGTTCCACTGAGATGCGGCATATTGCGTATCCGTACCGCCGTGCAGGGCAAGCTTTGCCGTGCCGACGAT
>CABUHM010000330.1:0-1803 GCA_902491355.1 uncultured Eubacteriales bacterium | reverse complement strand
CCCATACTCGGAAAAACGCTTGATATAAGGACTTCTTCGACAGAAAAATAAAAAATACGGTAGCCCATTGTATCATGGACTACCGCATTTCGTGGTGCGGGTAAGAGGACTTGAACCTCCACGAAGTTGCCCCCACTAGAACCTGAATCTAGCGCGTCTGCCAATTCCGCCATACCCGCATATGAAATTGCCGATGACACACGGAACAGCGGACTGTTTCCTGTGTCCTGCGACGTTGGCTATTATACCACGGTTTTGGAAAAATGTCAATACCATTTTTGAAATTTGTGAAAAAGAGAAAAATGGGGGGTATGGTTTTTCGGGAAACGTCTTGCAATTTTGCGCGGTTCATACTATAATATCAGCGTAGCGGTGCGGCGAGATGTGTGATGCCGTGCGGCGAATTCAACGAATTATGATAACGCAATCAAAAGAAATCGAATGGAATCGGGAGGATCACAACGATGCAACCAACCGACTTATACCATGCTTTTTCCGGCTGGACCATGCGTGAGCTGGAGGAGGCTCTGATCGCCGCCGAGACGCGGAAGGAAAAATCGTTTTACCGTCTGTTGCTGAATTTCAAATTACAGCAGGCACAGGAAAGCGTGATAGGGGAGGAATTGCTGTGACCGACCGTATTTATACTCTGTTTGTGGGCGTGAACGGTGCGGGAAAGACCTCGCTGTACTCCATTCTTGCCAGTCAGGACGATCTCGGCGAGCGGGTGAATATCGACGAGATCGCGGGCGGGATCGGAAGTTGGCGGGATGCATTGGTTCAGCTTCGCGCTGCCAGACAGGCCATGCGTCTCATCCGTCAATACACCGAGAGCAACACGCCCTTCCACCAGGAAGCTGCCATCCCCACGCCGACCCTTTTGCGTCAGGTCAAGGCGGCAAAGGCGCGCGGCTTCCGCGTGAGATTGTATTTTGTGGGCGTGGAGGGGTTACAGGTTGCGATTAACCGTGTACACCGTCGTGTGGATCGCGGCGGGCACGGCATTGATGAATCGGTGATCTCCCGTCGGTACGAAAAGATCACCGAGCATTTGGGAGAGCTGTTGGAATTATGCGATGTGTCGGTGTTCTATGACAACACGGTATCGTTCCGTCAGATCGCGGTGCTCGACGGCAATCGGATCGCTGACATGGATCGGCGTGCGCCCGCGTGGTTTACGAGCCGCATTCTCCCCATTATCCAAAGCATGAAGCCCCGTGAGGCACAGCCCCCGAAGCGCGGCTGGTGGCCTTTTCGCAAATCGTAACAAGCAGGACAACACAGAAACTGCATGGCAGAGAGGAACAATATGGAAAAGAAAACACTGCATGTCGTACCGCATTCCCATTGGGACAGAGAATGGTACATGAGCTTTGAGCAGCACAGAATGCACTTGGTAGAGCTGATGGACACCGTCATTGAGCTGATGGAGAAGGATCCCGGCTACACCTACTATCACATGGACGGACAGTTTATCGTGATCGAGGACTATCTGGAGATCCGTCCCGAAATGCGCGACCGTCTGACGGCGCTGATTCGCGCAAACCGCATTCAGATAGGACCCTTTTATGTATTGCAGGACGAATATCTCACCGGCGGTGAGGCGAATGTCCGCAATCTTCTGTACGGCATCAGGCTGTGCCGCGGCATGGGCGCGGAGCCTGTAATGACGGGCTATTTTCCGGATGCCTTCGGCAATGTCGGGCAGATACCGCAGATTTTGCAGGGCTTCGGCATCGACAACGCCGCATTCGGACGCGGCATCGGCGCGATCCTGGAGGACAACAAGGTCGATCCGAACGC
>CABUHM010000329.1:0-1825 GCA_902491355.1 uncultured Eubacteriales bacterium | reverse complement strand
TGTCCTCGCCGATCGGGAACTGCCTGAAGCGCGTCGGTTGCTCTGCCGCGCGGTGGAGGGCGGCGCACGGCATGTGCTCCTGTCCAATATCGGGCAGTTGTCTCTGGCGGAGGGGCTTCCCGTCACGGTGCATGGCGATTTTCGCCTGAATATCGTCAATCAGCTCTCGGCATCCCTGTACCCCTTCGCCGACGTTATGCTCTCCCCCGAAATGACCCTGCCGCAGATTCGGGATATCCGCACGAAAAAGTCGGTCATCGTATACGGCAGGATTCCCCTCATGGTCACCGAGAAGCCCATCGGCGCAAATCAGCTTCGCGACCGCACGCGGGCAGTCTTTCCCATTCTGCACGGGCAGGACGGCGAGCGCGACCGCGTGTTCAACAGCGTCATCACCTATATGGATGATCGGCGGGATAAGCTGAACGGATTGGGCATTTCGGATTTTCACTACCTGTTTTCCGTCGAAAGCCGCGAGGAAGCGGAAATGGCGGTGGAGCGCATTCGGCGCGGCATCGCCCCAAAGGATCCGGTGCGCAGGATCAAATAAGAAAAGCGGTACGCCACAGACTACCGAATGCAACGAACGAAAAGCGAACGAGAAAGAGAAAGGAAGATAATACCGATGTTCCTTCAGGTCAAATTGCAAAAGCTCCGTCCCAACGCACACATTCCCGCATATGCCACGCCGGGGTCTGCCGCCGTGGATCTTTACGCTGCCGTTGATGCCCCCGTGACCATCGCGCCCCACTCCCGTTGTCCCATCCCCACGGGACTGGCAATGGACCCGGGAAGCGCCGACGTGGTGGGTCTGGTCTATGCCCGCAGCGGCTTGGGCTGTAAGTTCGGCATCGCGCCCGCAAACTGCGTGGGCGTGATCGACAGCGACTACCGCGGCGAGATCACGGTCTGCCTGCAAAACAACGGCACCGAGCCGTACACCGTACAGGAGGGCGACCGCATCGCCCAGCTTCTGTTCGCGCCCGTCCTGCATGCGCAATTCGAGGTGTGCGACAGCCTGTCCGAGACCGAGCGGGGCGCGGGCGGCTTCGGCTCGACCGGAAAATAAGTCATTTCAGAAACATAAAAACGAGGTCTTAACCATATGGAGTTGATTTTAGCCTCCAAATCGGCGCGCCGACAGGAGATTTTGAAAAATCTGCACGTTCCGTACCGCATTTTCACCGAGGACGTGGACGAGACACTGCCTCCCGACATTTCCCCGCGGGACGCCGTGATCTGTCTGGCGCGGAAAAAGGCGTATGCCTGCCGCGATGCCATGGGCGGCGTGGGAGAGGGACAATTGCTTCTGTCCGCCGACACCGTGGTCGCCTTGGGCAATTGCATTTACGGTAAGCCCCGCGACGAGGAGGACGCAGTGCGTATGCTCACGTCGCTCAGCGGCACCACGCACAGCGTGTTCACGGGCTACTGCCTGATCAGCGGCGCGCGGGAATGTGCGGACGCCGAGGAAACGCAGGTCACCTTCCGCCCCCTGCGGGAGGAGGACATCCGCTACTACATCCGCACCGAGCCGCCCTACGACAAGGCGGGTGCATACGGCATTCAGGAGCTGGCGGGACTGTTTGTGGAAAAGATATCGGGAGACTATTTCAACATTGTGGGTCTGCCGGTGTCCGCCGTCGCCGATCGGTGCCGCACCCTGACGGGACTATCCTTTTTCGATCTCATTTCGCAGGGGAAGGCGGACGACTGATTTTTTCCGTCCGTCCCTCTTCCCGCATTCACACGGAGGTGCTTTCGGTATGAAGCAACTGTCGGTGCGGCAACGTGCCGCCCTGATCGCGCTCGGTCTTGCCGCGCT
>CABUHM010000328.1:0-1837 GCA_902491355.1 uncultured Eubacteriales bacterium | reverse complement strand
AGGGCTTTTTTTGCTATGCCTGTTCGGTGGTGCGCTGTTTATTTCTTTCACGCTATCCTCCTTATTCATCAACGAGCGCGCGGAACAGCGTGTCCCGATCGTAGGAATTCTCCGTGAAGCCGGGAACCTCCTTGATCGACCTGCAAATGCTGAGGCTGATGCCTGTCAGGATCTGCTCGATCTCCCGCTCGGAATACGGACAGCCGCCCGTCACGGTCAGGGTGGCAAGGCTGTGGACCGTCAGCCACACGTCGCGGTAATAGCGGTTTGCCTGCTCTTCGGTGAGGCGGTATATTTTCATCAGGGAAGGGCATATCCATTTCTGACAATGGAGCATGGACGCCGTCGCGCTCAAGGTGCCGTCCGCGTTCGGGGTCAGGAAGAGCAGGCGGTACAATTCCGGTTCTTCCCGTGCAAAGCGCAGATACTGCTTGCCGTATCCGAAATAGGGGATGCGTTCGTGCAGACCTTCCTCCACATACGCGTCGAAGCGGGTCTGTGCGTAGGCGGCGACCTCTGCCCGCAGTGCCTCCATCGTGCCGAAGCATGTGAAAACGGGCTGGGTGGAGGTGCCCAATTCACTTGCCAGCGCTTTTGCGGTCAGGGCGGCGATGCCGCTCCTGCGCACCACGCGCAGTGCCGCCTCGGTCATTTCTTCTCTGGTAAATTTGTTTCTCGGTGCCATAGCAGGGTTTCCTTTCTACACATTGCATAATATACATTATGCAATGTACATCAATTGATATTATATACCATTTTTCCGCTTTGTCAAGAGGGGCTTGCTATTTTTTGCGAAATATGGTAGAATGCGGTAAACAGGGTCGTCGGACGTGCGCCGACGGTCAAACGAGATATCGGAACGCTGGGGTTCCGCGAAAGGAAAATGCATATGAAATACGGCTATGATTCGGGCGCTGTGAGATATATCGGGCGCTGGGGACGGTATCGCGAGGGCATGGTGGCAACGGCATGCGGCTCACAGATGGAGGTGGCGTTCCGCGGCAGGGATGCGGTTTTGCATTTCGACCCGACCGATTCGCTCACACCCTCTCATTTTTACATTCAGGTGGACGGCGGCGCGCGGGTGGAGACCGTGGCGGACTATACCGTGCACATCCGCTGTGCCGAGGACGGAGAGCACGTGGTGCGGGTGATGCTCAAGGGCGGCGGGGAGATCCAGAACCGCTGGGAATTTCCTCTGCAGTGCAAGATCCATTTTCTGTCCTTTGAGGCGGACGGAGGGAACGCTCCCGCCGATCACGAAAAAGCGGATCGAGCTGATCGGCGACTCCATTACCGAGGGTATTCTGGTGGAGGCGGATTCGCCGTATCCCGACGGAGACGACAGGAGCCGTCCGTATTATGACGATTTCACCGAGACCTACGGTGCCATGATTGCCGACGCATTGGGTCTGGAGCCGCTTCCCGGCGCATACGGTGCCGTCGGCGTGACGCACGGCGGAAACGGCGGCGTGCCGCGCGCGGCGGATATGTACGATTATTGCTTTGCGGGCTGTCCCGTCAGCTATGAGCCGGTGGACTATGTTCTGATCAACCACGGCACAAACGATGCATGGCAGGAGGCGCATATTCAGCAGTTTTCGGCGTGCTATCGCGAGCTTCTGGATCAGATCGTCGCCCGCAACCCGCATGCACAGATCGCCGCGATCATTCCGTTTTACGGTTGCTTTGCGGACGAATTGCGCGCGCTGATCCCTGCGTACAATCGGGAAAAGGGAACGTCCGTCCTGCTCGTTGATACCACCGGTTGGCTTCCGCAGGAGCCGATTCATCCGCTGTATGCCGGTCACTGCCTGGCGGCGGAGCGCATTCTCCC
>CABUHM010000327.1:0-1851 GCA_902491355.1 uncultured Eubacteriales bacterium | reverse complement strand
ATTGAGCAGGAAGGTCTGGATGGGCCACGTGGCAAGGGTCGCCACAAGCATCACGAAAATGACCGAAAAGCCCATGCCCGCCGCCTGATCCAGCTTTTTGGATACGCCGAGAAACGGACAGATCCCGAGAAACTTATTCAGCACATAGTTGTTGACCAGAACCGAGGTCATGATAATAATGATAAGATGCTTTATCATACCGACTTCTTATCCTCCGTTTCCGCATGGCTCGGGCTGACGGCGTCACAGCCGCCCTCCGTTTTTGCGCCGCACACGGCGGCGGACGGACAGCTCTCACACGAGAAGCTCTTTTTCTTGGGTGCCTTCCCTTTCGTGATCGCGCCGACCAGCGCGATGAGGCATCCGAATACGAAAAATCCACCGGGCGCCTGGGTCAGAATGGACAGACGGAATTGCGACAGATACGGGATCTCCACGCCCGCAAAGGTCCCGTTCCCGAGCACCTCCCGCACGGTCGCCATGCACAGCAGAGCCAACGTGAACCCAAGCCCCATGCCGAGACCGTCCACGGCGCTGTCCGCGACCGAGTGCTTGGAGGCGAACATTTCCGCACGTCCCAGAATGATGCAGTTCACCACGATGAGGGCAAGATACGTACCTAGCATATCGTAGATCTCGGGCAGATAGGCATGCAAAACCATCTGCACCACAGTGACAAAGCCCGCGATAATGACGATATACGCGGGAATGCGCACGGTATCGGGGATCACGCGGCGTAGGGCGGAGATCGCCATATTAGAACAGATCAGAACCGCCGTTGCCGCAAGTCCCATGCTCAGCGCGCTGATGATTCCCGTGGAGACGGCAAGGGTGGGACATGTGCCGAGCACCAGGACCAGCACCGGATTTTCCCGCAGGATACCGGCAAGAAAAACGGACATCTTATTTTGTTTTGTAGCTTTCATCGCTTTTATGTACGGCTTCGCCCGCGCGGAGCCTCCTTTCCCGAAATGGAGAAAACGGTTTTGCCTGTGTGCGCTTTACTGCGGCTTTTGCGCGCCGTATATCTCAAACGCGCCGAATGCGTCGCGGATCGCCTGATGGTAGGCGTTTGTGGTCAGGGTCGCGCCCGAAATGATGATATCATCGAACTGCGTTTTTCCCCGTCCCGTAAAGCGATCCGTGAATGCCGCATCCTTGGCGGCAAGTCCGTAGCCTGCCGTCTCATTGCACACAAGGGTGCGGACACCTGTCACGGTGCCGTCCGCACCGATGCCGCACAGGACGGTCATACCGGGCTGAAAGCCCTTCACGGTCATGCGGAACACGTACCCGCCGCCGTTGTCGTCCCGATATCCGGCGACCACCGAGGAGTCCTGCGGCAGAGCGGACAGGTCAAGTGCGGAAAACGTGCCGTTCGGCATGACCTCGGCAAGCGCGGCGCGTTCGTTGTCCGCCTCGTTTTGCGCGATCTTCGGCGAGGTGAAGCGGTTGACCGTGGCAAGAACTGCGGTAACGGTCAGACAAATGAGGGTCAGCGCAATGACGCTTTTGATTTGTGCGCGCATTACTTTGCACCTCCCAACGGCTTTGTGCGGGTGAGCCGATCCAGATACGGCGTGAGAATGTTCATAAAGAGGATGGCAAACGACGTGCCCTCCGGATAGTTGCCCCAGGTGCGGATGGCGACGGTGATAACGGCACAGCCCAGTCCGAACAGGAATTTGCCCCATTTGGTGGCGGGCGTGGTAGCGTAATCGGTCGCCATAAACACAGCGCCCAGAAGAATACCGCCCGACATGAGCTGATACAGAGGATCTTGTCCCAAAGCCAGACACAGGAGAGCCGCGCCGCCGAGGAACGCCACGGGCGTGTGCCATGTAATAACCC
>CABUHM010000326.1:0-1852 GCA_902491355.1 uncultured Eubacteriales bacterium | reverse complement strand
TGTCGGCCTTATCCGCACCCGTGATGACCATGACGATCTTTTTCGCGGCCATAACTGTACCGACGCCCATGGTGATGGCGGCGGTCGGAACCTCGTCGATAGAATTAAAGAAGCGCTTGTTCGCCTCGCGGGTCATGTCCGTCAGCTGAACCTCATGGGTCATGACGGGGAAATGGTCGCACGGCTCGTTGAAGCCGATGTGGCCGTCGTGGCCGATGCCGAGCAGTTGGATATCCACGCCGCCCCAGTCTTCGATCTTGCGCTCATACGCCTCGCACATGGCAGGGATATCGGCGGCAAGGCCGTCGGGAACGATGGTGTTCTCAGGCTTGATGGAAATATGGTCAAACAGATTTTCCTGCATGAACCGGCGGTAGCTCTGCGGGTGGTCGGGCGCAAGGCCCTTGTATTCGTCGAGGTTTGCGGAGCGGACGCGCGAAAAGTCGAGCTTGCCAGCCTGTTCACGCGCGATCAGCTCGCGGTAGAGCGGCAGCGGCGTCGAGCCGGTGGCAAGTCCCATCACACAGGCGGGCTTGCGGCAAATGACCGCCTCAAATTCGTCGGCAGCCGCCTTTCCCATTTCTTCGGGTGTTTTGACTTTGATGATATTCAGGTGCAGCATTTTGATCGCTCCTTATTGCTCATATCCGTTTGGATTTTGTTTCTGCCAGTTCCACGTGTCGCGGCACATATCGACGAGATCCTTTTCCGCCTTCCAGCCGAGCACCGCGAGACTTTTCGCCGGGTCTGCATAGCAGGTCGCAAGGTCCCCGGGGCGGCGGGCAGTGACCTCATACGGCACCTTGACGCCGTTTGCCTCCTCAAAGGCGTGAACCATGTCAAGCACGCTGTAGCCGTGACCGGTGCCGAGGTTGAACACGCCCTCGCCGGTGTGGGATATCAAATACTGGATCGCGGCAACATGACCCTTCGCCAGATCGACAACATGAATGTAGTCGCGCACACCGGTGCCGTCCGGCGTGGGATAGTCGTTGCCGAACACGTTCAGATGGTCGCGCTTGCCGATGGCGGTCTGCGAAATATACGGCATAAGATTATTGGGAATGCCGTTCGGATGCTCGCCGATCTTTCCGCTTGCATGTGCGCCGACTGGGTTGAAGTAGCGCAGGTTCACCACCGACCATTCCGGGTCTGCCTTGGCGATATCCCGCAGGATCTGTTCGCCCATGTACTTCGTCCAGCCGTAAGGGTTGGTGCAATTGCCGGTTTTGGCGGTCTCGCGCAGCGGCATCTCGTTGTCGCCGGAGTAGACTGTGGCAGATGACGAGAAAATAATCCGCTTGACATTGTGCTTTGCCATGACCTTGCAGAGCGTCAGTGTCGCGTCGAGATTGTTCTGATAATACTCCATCGGCTTGGCAACGGACTCGCCGACGGCCTTGAGGCCCGCGAAGTGGATGGCGCAGGAAATCTCATGCTCTGCAAAGATTTTTTCCAGCAGCGCCTCGTCGCGCACATCGCCCTCGATAAACTCCACCGTTTTTCCAGTAATTTCAGCCACGCGGCGCAGGCTTTCAGGGTTAGAATTGCTGAGATTGTCAATTACAATCGGCGTATAGCCCGCCTCGGTCAGCTCCACACAGGTATGGCTGCCAATGTAGCCCGCGCCGCCGGTCACAAGAACATTCATTTTGCTTCCTCCTCCACGATTCTCCGCATTTTGTCCCATTTCTTTTCCATATCCGCCACCAGCTTGAACTGCGTCCGGCAGCGATCAAGATTCTGTCCCTCGCGGTGGACAGCGAAATAGTGGTCGCCATCCAGATAATCCGTCAGGAACCGGACGCCGCACTCCATCGTCATGGTCTTAGCTCCCATTGGCAGCAACTCC
>CABUHM010000325.1:0-1866 GCA_902491355.1 uncultured Eubacteriales bacterium | reverse complement strand
CGCATGCGGACGAGATGATGTGCAACGGCTGCTCGACGTGCGAACGCGTATGTCCGTACGGGGCGATCACGTATATCGACAAGGAATTCCGTATGCCCGACCGGACGACGGCGCTCCGGCGTGTGGCACAGGTCAATCCGGCGGTATGCCAGGGCTGCGGTGCGTGTACCGTCGCCTGCCCGTCCGGAGCGATGGATTTAAGCGGCTTTTCCAGCGCGCAAATCATGGCGGAGGTGGACGCAATATGCAAGTAAACGAAACCTATACCCCGAAAATCGTGGCGTTCTGCTGCAACTGGTGCTCGTATGCCGGCGCGGATCTGGCGGGCAACAACCGTCTCGCGTATCCGGCAGAGGTCAAGATCATCCGCGTGCCCTGCTCCTGCCGCGTGAATCCGATGTTCATCCTGCGTGCCTTTCAGCGCGGCGCGGACGGCGTGATCCTGTGCGGCTGCCATCCCGGCGACTGCCACTACACCTCCGGCAACTATTACACGAGACGGAGAATGGCGCTGCTCTTTTCGATGCTCGATTATCTCGGGATCGAGAAGGAGCGGACGCGGGTCGAGTGGGTATCCGCGGCAGAGGGCGCGAAATTTGCCGCCACCATGAACGATTTTGTAAAAACGGTCGCATCCCTCGGGGAGAATAAGAGACTGGAGGATCTGCGATGCAAACAATTCTGAGAGAAACCTTAGTCGAGAGAGCGGCGGCGCTGCTTGGGGACGGTACGGTGGATCGTGTGATCGGCTGGAAGGCGGGTGAGACCTCCGGCGACCTGACCCCGGCGGTCTTTCACAGCGCGCAGGAGGTGGGTCGTGATTTTGTCTGGAACAGCTTCTGCGGCGCGAATTTCTCGAAATATCTCATCAAAGAGACGAAAAAGAGCGAAAACAAGGTCCTCGTGTTCCTAAAGCCGTGCGACACGTACAGCTTCAACCAGCTGTTGACTGAGCACCGGTTCGACAGAGAGCACGTCTACGTGATCGGTGTGCCGTGCGACGGAATGGCGGAGATGCGCGTGATCCGGGAGAAGTGCGGAGACGATGTGATCGGCGCGGAGCGGGACGGCGAGACAATGGTGATCCGCACCCTCTACGACGGCGACAAGGTTCTGCCGTACGCGGACTGCCTTGCCGATCGGTGCCGCGTCTGCAAATCGAAAAAGCACGTCGCGTATGACGAGCTGCTCGGTGAGGACGGCGACGTGATCGAATCCGCGCGGTTTGACGAGGTGGAAAAGCTGGAGGCGATGACGGCGGAGGAGCGGTTCGCGTTCTGGCAGGGCGAGCTGTCCCGGTGCATCCGCTGCAACGCCTGCCGCGATGTATGTCCGGCCTGCACGTGTGAAAAGTGCGTGTTCGGCAATCCCGGCTCCGGTGTGGAGAACAAGGCGATCTCGGACTCGTTTGAGGAGAAGATGTTCCACGTGATCCGCGCCTTCCACGTAGCCGGACGGTGTACGGACTGCGGCGAATGCTCCCGCGTCTGTCCGCAGCACATCCCGCTGCACCTGCTGAACCGCAAATTCATCCGCGACATCGACCGCTTCTACGGCGAATACCAGGCGGGAGCAGAGGTCGGGAGCCGTGCGCCGCTTGTGAACTACACGACGGAGGACGTCGAGCCGTGTGATGCTGTCCGGAAGGAGGGGGAATGATATGCGCAGATCGAGATGGAGTGAATTAGACCGCGTTTTCTCTGCCGTCGCCCCGGAAATGACGGTGTACGTACCGCAAAACGACGGTCCGGTCACAAAATTCGCGCCGTGGACGGAGGGCTGCGCGCTCTCCGGCGTGACGCTTGTCGAAAAAAGCCCGAAGGAGCTGTTCTTCCCGCAGTCGGAAAATCTGATGGCGAAAAAATG
>CABUHM010000324.1:0-1867 GCA_902491355.1 uncultured Eubacteriales bacterium | reverse complement strand
CCCTCACGGGCGCGTTCCTGTCGGGCAGGCGGAAGATCCGCGTCCCCGAGACCCGCCGTCCCGGAAACGGGAATTTCGTCACCGTGGTGGGCGCGCAGGAGAACAATCTCAAAAATGTGGATGTGGCTTTCCCGCTCGGCGCTTTCGTGTGCGTCACGGGCGTTTCCGGCTCGGGCAAGTCCTCCTTGGTGAACGGCATTCTCGGCGCAACGCTTCTGCACGAGCTGAACGGCGCGCACACCTTCCCCGGAAAGTGTGCCCGCGTGGATGGCTTGGAGAATCTGGACAAGGTCGTGGTGATTGATCAATCACCCATCGGCAGGACGCCGCGCTCCAACCCCGCCACCTACACCGGTCTGTTTACCGATATCCGTGAGCTGTTCGCCACGGTTCCGGATGCCCGCGCGCGCGGCTATCAGAGCAACCGCTTTTCCTTTAACCTTAAGGGCGGCAGATGCGAGGCATGCGAGGGCGACGGCGTGAAGAAGATCGAAATGCACTTCCTTCCCGATGTGTATGTCACGTGCGACGTCTGCAAGGGCAAGCGCTACAACCGCGAAACCCTTGAAGTGCAGTACAAGGGCAAGAACATTTCCGATGTGCTGGATATGACCGTGGAAGAGGGTCTGCGCTTCTTCTCGGCACTGCCGCGTCTGGCGCGCAAGCTCCAAACGCTGTATGATGTGGGTCTGGGCTATATCAAGATCGGGCAGTCCTCCACCACCCTGTCGGGCGGCGAGGCACAGCGCGTGAAGCTGGCGACCGAGCTTTCCCGCCGTCCCACCGGACGCACCGTCTATATCCTCGACGAGCCGACCACCGGTCTGCACTCCGCCGACGTGGAACAGTTAATCGGTGTTCTTCAGCGTCTTGTGGATACGGGCAACACGGTCATTACCATCGAGCACAATCTCGATTTCATCAAGACCGCGGATTACGTCATCGACATGGGTCCCGAGGGCGGCGACCGAGGCGGCACCGTGGTCGCAACCGGTACGCCCGAGCAGATCGCCGCGTGCGAGGCTTCCTATACCGGTCAATTCCTCAAAAAAATGCTTGCAAAATAAGAAAACGGACGAAGGATGCACAGGGTCAGCCCTATGCACCCTCCGTCCGTTTATGTGTGCGTGCGTTGGTGCGAATGCGTGAAAGCGCGGTTATGCCTTTTTGTAGGTGAAAAAGTCGGTGTGGTAAACGGCGGCAATCTTTCCGGTGCTCTTTTCGGTCGCGACGATAAAGGTATCGCCTCGGTGTGCGAGCCGACAGATCGTGGCATCGGACATCGGGATCTCGCGGCTCCATGTATAGTTGTCGCGCGGGAGTCGGAATTCCTTGCCGTTTTCAAAGTGCAGGGTGTAGATATCGACTTGGGTTCGGTAAAGGCAGAATCGGTTGCGGTACCTCGGTGTTTCCGTGTGGTGATCCTCATCGGTATTCAACAGCCGCTCCGTGGTTACGGCGTAGTTGTCCATGGAAACCGGCTTATCCCGATGCTTCCGAAAGACCAGCACGTATGCCCAGATCAGACCGATGAAGATTGCCGCCCACAGTCCGACAACAAACTGCAGAGGGAACAGATACGTCATCAGAAGAAGCACCGCCACTATCGCAATGACAACGGCAATCTCTGTCAGCCGAAATTTCACGGTTCGCGTCTTTCGGTATTCGTCAATCGTCATGCTCAAATTGGCATTGTTTGCGTTGCGGGCAATGTCTGTCGCAATTTCTCTGTCTGTGATAATTTCCTTTTTCGGCACGGTTAGGGTCACTCCTTTGTTGATATGTGGGGGCACGCGAGGAGACGCGGGGAGTTACGCGGGGCGCCGCCCCGAACCCCGGTCAAGGACCTTTTGGGAAAGGTCCTTGA
>CABUHM010000323.1:0-1882 GCA_902491355.1 uncultured Eubacteriales bacterium | reverse complement strand
TGGATGGTCTTTATCGGCTGGGCAGGCAAATGCGGCTCGGCGCACGATTTGCCGAAAGAAAACAAAAATCCGTATTCCGTGGGGAATGCGGAAAAAAACCAGTGATCTGCCGACTCCGGTCGGGAAATATATAGATCATTCTTACGAAAATCGGGAAGGAGAACTACAAAATGGGACTTATCAAAGCGGGAATCGGTGCCCTCGGAGGCACGCTTGCAGATCAGTGGAAGGAATTTTTCTACTGTGAATCGATACCGAAAGAGGTGCTTGTAACAAAAGGACAAAAACGGGTCGGGGGACGCTCGTCAAACACAAAAGGAAGCGACAACATCATATCGAACGGATCGGGTATTGCCGTCGCCGACGGTCAGTGCATGATCATCGTCGAGCAGGGCAAGGTCGTCGAGGTATGCGCCGAGCCCGGCGAATTTACATACGACAGCTCGACGGAGCCTTCGATCTTCTCGGGAAATCTCGGCGAGAGCATTAAGGAGACGTTCAAGACAATCGGCAAACGATTTACTTACGGCGGAGACACCGGAAAGGATCAGCGTGTCTACTATTTCAACACCAAGGAGTTGATCGACAACAAATTCGGCACGCCTAACCCCATCCCGTTCCGCGTGGTCGATTCGAAGATCGGACTTGACTTAGACGTTTCGGTGCGCTGCTCCGGCGTATACTCCTACAAGATCGCAGATCCCCTGCTCTTCTACACCAATGTGTGCGGGAACGTGGAGCAGGAATACAGCCGCGACGAGCTTGACGGTCAGCTGAAGACCGAGTTTGTCAGCGCGCTTCAGCCCGCGTTCGGCAAGCTGTCCGATCTTGAACTGCGTCCGAATCAGATCGTCAGCCACAATACCGATCTCGAAGAAGCCATGAACACGGCGCTCTCGACCAAGTGGGGCGAGCTGCGCGGGCTCAAGGTAGTCAGCATCGCGCTCGGCTCCGTCACACTGCCGGAGGAAGATGCCGAAATGATCAAGCAGGCACAGCGTGCGGCAATAATGCGAGACCCCACCATGGCGGCGGCAACATTGGTTGGCGCCCAGGCAGACGCCATGAAGACGGCAGCGGGCAATCAGGCAGGTGCCATGACAGGCTTCATGGGTATGGGCATGGCGATGAATGCGGGAGGCGGAATGAATGCGCAGAACCTTTTCGCAATGGGTCAGCAGAATCAGCAGGCTCAGCAGCAGGCCGCGGCTGCTCCCGCCGCACCGTCGGCGGACGGTTGGAAATGCTCCTGCGGCGCGGTCGTGACCGGGAATTTCTGTCCGGAATGCGGCGCAAAGAAGCCGGAACCCGTACAGGCAGGCGCATGGAAATGCAAGTGCGGCGCTGCGGCGACCGGCAAGTTCTGCCCCGAGTGCGGTTCTCCGAAGCCTGCGGATACGGATGGATGGACCTGTTCATGCGGCACGCTGAACAAGGGTAAATTCTGCGAAAACTGCGGTGCAAAGAAGCCCGATGGCGTGCCGCTCTATCGCTGCGACAAGTGCGGCTGGGAGCCCGAGGACCCCGCGCATCCTCCGAAGTTCTGCCCCGAATGCGGCGATCCTTTTGACGAGAGCGACCGGAAGTAATTTTTCGCAAATGGTCCGGCAAGGAATAAAATGCGGCGGTGTCAAGGCTTTTCGGTCTTACATCGCCGATCACGCCAGAGCGAGCGCGTGAAGCGGCTGATGTGCAGCCGTGGAATACGGCTTCACATCCGATACAAAATGCCAACAGGAGGATAGAATGCCAACACTGCAAGAATACAAATGCCCGTGCTGCGGCGGTGCGATAGAATTTGACAGCAGTCTTCAGAAGATGAAATGCCCGTATTGCGATACGGAATTTGATATGGAGACGCTGGCAAGCTACGACGCCGGGC
>CABUHM010000322.1:0-1890 GCA_902491355.1 uncultured Eubacteriales bacterium | reverse complement strand
GACACTGCTTTTTGTGCGGCGGGCAGACAAAAAACGACCGCGGCGGGCAAAATACCCGCCGCGGTCACGGTGCGGCACGGTCCGGCGGAAAATGCGTCGGACAGGCGCGGTCATGCTGTCAGGACTCGTCTTCGTCGTCACAGCAGGGGTCTTTTTTCTCGGGCACGGGGTCGGGTGCGGTGTCGGGGGTTGTGACATTTCCCAGACCCGTCAGCTCCGAGAAGAGAACGTTATGCTTGGTCATGTCCACCACATCGGAGGGGACGATGATCTTTGCGGCGCGTCCGTCTGCCAGACGGGTCAGTGCCTCGTACTTTTTCAGCTCGAGCACCACGGCGTCGATCTGTGCCTCCTTAAGTGCCTTCAGACCGTCTGCTTCCGCCTTCTTTGCCAGATAAATGGCGCGGGCTTCACCTTCTGCTTTCGCGATTCTTGCGTCGCGCTCGCCCTCCGCCTCCAGAATCATTGCCTGTTTGTCGCCCTCGGCGCGGGTGATGGCGGCCGCCTTGTGACCTTCCGCCTGCAACAGGGTCTCGCGGCGGTCACGCTCTGCCTTCATCTGCTTTTCCATGGCGTTCTGGATTTCCTGCGGCGGGATCTTCAATTCCACGCGGTTGACCTTGATGCCCCATTTGTCGGTGGCTTCGTCAAGAATCTCGGTCATTTTGCCGTTGATGGTATCGCGGGAGGTCAGGGTGCCGTCCAGCTCCAGCTCGCCCACCAGGTTACGCAGAGTGGTTGCGGTCAGGTTGGACAGCGCGTTGATCGGATTTACCACGCCGTAGGTGAAGAGATTGGAGTTGTACACGCTGAAATATACCACGGTGTCGATCTGCATGGTGACGTTATCCTTTGTAATCACGGGCTGAGGGGGAGAGTCCAGAACCTGCTCCTTCAACGACACCTTTTTCGCGATCTTTTCGACAAACGGGATCTTCACGTGCAGACCCGCATCCCACGTGGTGCGGTATTTCCCGAGAAATTCGACGATATACTGGTTTGCCTGGGGTACGATACAGATGTTGGCAAACACGACGATCAGAAACAGAACGATGATTGCGATAAGAACATACGTCATTTGGCGTCCCTCCGTGCGGTAATGTATTTCTACTTCCAGTATACCACAGATTGCCTCCGAAAGTCAAGAATAATACGCTCCCTGTCCGAATTATTTTGCGCAGAGAATCGTTTTGGGTTGACGCACGCCGCTTCTTGACAAGTGATGTGGTTTTGTGTTAAAATAAGTATCATATTTGACGGAGAAAGGAAGCCCTGCATTTTTTCGGGGCTTTGTGACGAAAATCATGAGTAACATCGAAACGGAATCCCTGGCAATTCTCACGAGCGGTTGGGTCGACGACTGGAAGATCGCCGTGTGGGCGGCACTGCTTGCCGTTCTTGTAATTCTGATCGTTCTGCGCGTTCTGCATAAGATCGGTCTGCGGGTGCTGGTCATAGCCGTGATCGCGGCGGTGCTCCTGTCCTCCGGAGTCCTGTGCATTCGGCAGTGGACGCCGAACACGCCCAAGGAGCCTGACTCCATTCTGGGCGATCCCGTTGTGGGGCATGTAAAGGTCACGGTTCGCTGTGATGCGCTGGCAGGTCAGGAGGATTATCCTGCGGACGGCGTGATGCTCCGTGAGATCAGCGTGGTTTTCCTCGCCGACGAGACCGTACAGGATGTCACCCTGCGCGCTTTGCATAACGCCGGCATGCGCTATAGTCTGGATACATCGACGGCGTCCCACACCTTCACGACGGTGGAAGGGATCACAAACGGTGAGCATGGGGATAATGTGCGTTGGATCGTGGAGCTGAACGGCAGCTCCGAGAACGTCGAACTGTCCACCCTTGTGCATGACGGAGACACGCTTTCGCTGTGCTTTGCAC
>CABUHM010000321.1:0-1893 GCA_902491355.1 uncultured Eubacteriales bacterium | reverse complement strand
CGGTGTACGATTCCTTCATTTCGGGCGAATATCTGGGCTGGAACGCCCGCAATCTGACCTTGGTCAACTGCACCGTGGAGAGCCTGCAGGGCATGTGCTACGTTGAGAACCTGACCATGAAGCACTGCCGCACGCTCAACACGACGCTTGCGTTTGAATACTCCACCGTGGACGCGGATATCACGGGGAAGATCGACAGCGTCATCAATCCCGCAGGCGGCACCGTGCGTGCCGATGAGCTCGGTCAGCTCATTATGGAGCCGGAGCGCATCGACCCGTCCGCGACCGAGATCATCTGCCGCATTGCATCGCTGACGAATAACGCAGAAAACGGAGGGAACCGATGAAGCACTACGATTTTGACACACCGACAGACCGCCGCAATTCCGGCTCTCTGAAATGGAACGTGGCGGAAAACGAACTGCCCATGTGGGTGGCGGACATGGACTTCCGCACCGCACCCGAGATTCACGAGGCGCTGATGCGTCGGGCGGAACACGGCGTTTTCGGGTACACGGTCATTGACGACGCTTGGTACGATGCCTATATCGGGTGGTGGGAGACGCGGCACGGCTTCCGCATGGAGCGCGACTGGCTCATCTTCTGCACGGGGGTGGTTCCCGCCATTTCCTCTATGGTGCGCAAGCTGACCACACCTGCGGAAAAGGTGCTTGTCCTCACGCCTGTCTACAACATTTTCTACAATTCCGTCCTCAACAACGGGCGGCAGGTGCTTGAATGCCCGCTCCGCTATGAAAACGGCGGGTACGACATCGATTTTGTGTCACTGGAAGCGGGTCTTACCGATCCGCAGACCACGCTGATGATCCTCTGCAATCCGCACAATCCCATCGGTAAGCTGTGGGATCGGGAGACCTTGGCGCGCATCGGTGCGCTTTGTCATCGGCACGGTGTCACCGTGATCTCCGACGAGATCCACTGCGATCTGACCGCGCCCGGGCGGGAATACGTCCCGTTTGCCTCGGTCTCCGACGAGTGTCGGCAGATCAGCATTACCTGCATGGCACCCACCAAGGCGTTCAATCTGGCGGGCATCCAGACGGCGGCAGTCTCAGTCCCTGAGCCGTTTCTGCGCCACCGCGTGTGGCGCGGGCTGAACACCGACGAAGTCGCGGAGCCGAATGCGTTTGCCGTCACCGCCGCCGTCGCCGCCTTTACGCAGGGCACGAGCTGGCTCGACGCGCTTCGGCAGTATATGGAGGAGAATCGGCGCACCGTAGACGCGTTTCTCCGTGCGCATGTGCCGTCCATGCGTCTCGTTCCTTCGGAAGCCACCTATCTGCTCTGGCTGGACTGCGGCGTCGAAAACGGTACGGATGCAGGGGAAATTGCCGCGTTCCTGCGCCGTCGCACCGGTCTGTATCTTTCCGCCGGCGCGCAATACGGCGGGAACGGCACGGGCTTCCTTCGTATGAACATCGCGTGTCCCCGTTCCGTGCTCGAGGACGGTCTGCGCCGTCTCGAGGCGGGTATGCAGGAGTATCCGCATCGGGCAGACGCGGCGCAGAACTGATTTTTTGCACACGCGCGCACGCACACACACGCGCACCTACTTTGTCGGAACACCGACACCATATATCGCAAACAGAGATATCGTATGCATGCTCCTTCAGCGGCTTGCATACGGTATCTTTCGGTATCGACCAAGCCCCGCGTCCCGCAAACGGGGACTTCGGCCCCCGCTTGCGCACCCACCGTGCCCGAGGGGACGCATGCGGCACGATCCGAAAAGAAACGATCGGGCACGGCGGGGAGGGCAGCCTGTCAAAGAACCCCTGTTTTCGTTAGGAAAAAACAGAGGTTCCTGCATATTGAGATACAAAAGCAAGCATTATCCGTAAGAAAAAGGAGTTCTTCCAACTCCAATTCGCA
>CABUHM010000320.1:0-1900 GCA_902491355.1 uncultured Eubacteriales bacterium | reverse complement strand
AGGTGCCCGTGATGTTGCCGCCGGGAACTTCAAGAGAGTTGACAAGGTTCACCGATAGCGGATCGGACACCGCCGCAAAGACCACGGGGATGCGGTTATCCTCGGTCGCGCTCTGCATGGTCACGGCGACCGGTGTCGCCACGGCTACCATTAGGTCAACATTGTCGGCGATGAAGCCGGCAATGATCTGGCTCATCACGGCGCTGTCGCCGTTGCAGTTATCGTAGAAGATCTTAAAGGTGCAGTTTTTCTCGTTGCCGATCTCCTCCAAACGCTTCCGGATATTTTCTACAATCTGGTTCAGGGATGCGTCGTCCACATAGTTGCAGATGCCGATCTTATATTCCTTTTTCGAGCCGTCGCCCGCGTCGTTTCCGTTGTCTCCGGTGGAGCAGGCGGTCATGCCCAGTGCGAGCATTGCGATAACAAGTAACACAGCAATCAGTTTTTTCATTTTCATATTCTCCGTTTCGTTGTAGTTGTTATGGGTTTCGATGGATATGCGTGACAATACAACCGCGCCATCGCTTTGAAAAAACGTACATACAACCTCTCTCCTTTCCCGAAAAAACAAAATCCCGTCCCACATCCGCCGGGATATGGGACAGGAAATAAATGACCTGCGGTACCACCCAAATTGACGCAATGTAATGCGTCCTCTCATTTCTGCACGACAATGCAGACCGTTCTGATAACGGGAACGGAACCCGTCGACTGCTACTTGCGCCGCACAGGGTGCTTTCGGTCGCCCTCGTAAGTCCATTCCGCATCGGGGCTGTCTCCGCGCTCTCACCATCCGCAGATCTCTTTGCACAGCCATCGGTGTGTACTCTTCTTACTCATCGGTTTCTTGGTTTTGTTGCGGTGATTATAGCACACCGTTTTTCCTTTGTCAAGGGCTTTGTGAAAATTTTTGCGTTTTTTTTCGGACGGATGCGCCGAAAAAATGCCGCGTCCCTCTTGACAGGCGGGGAAATGCGTCGTATAATAGAAAACGAAGGTTGCACAACGATTGTTTCCTATTCTTTTGACTTTTGTGTGCGATGCATGCTTTCACGGGAAAGGAGTGCGGAAATGCCGCCGAAATTTTTATTTACAAGGGAAGAGATGCTGCAAGCCGCCCTGCGAGTCACCAAGAGATCGGGACTGTCGGGGCTGACGGCAAGGGCACTGGCTTCCGAATTGGACTGCTCGGTAAAGCCTATTTTCGGGTTGTTCCGAAACATGGAGGAGCTTCACGCCGAGGTGCTCTCAGCCGCCGACACTCTGTATCGGAGCTATCTGGAAGCCGACATGCAAAGCGGCAAGTACCCGCCCTACAAGGCAAGCGGCATGGCGTATATCCGCTTTGCGCGGGAGGAAAAGGAGCTATTCCGTCTGCTCTTTATGCGGGACAGAAGTCATGAGGCGATTCCCGAGGATCGGGAGTCGATCCGTCCGCTCCTGACCCTGCTTCAGAAGAATCTGGGCATTGACGAGGATGCTGCGTATCTGTTTCACCTGGAAATGTGGGTGTATGTGCACGGCATTGCCACGATGATCGCCACGTCGTACCTGAACTGGGACGAGGACTTTGTCAGCCGTGTCCTGACCGATGCATACACCGGCATGACCATGCGTTATACGAAAGGAAAAAATTGAAGCGATGCTTGCCATTGAAACCAAGGGACTACGAAAGGTATATAAGGATACGGTCGCCGTGGCGGGACTGGATCTGCGCGTGGAGCAGGGGGAGCTGTTCTCCCTTTTGGGCGTGAACGGTGCGGGAAAGTCCACCACCGTGAAGATGCTGTCCTGCCTGTGCGCGCCCACCTCGGGCGACGCCCGGCTCAACGGCATCAGCGCGGTGCACCGCGCCGCCGAGGTCAAAGCGATGATCGGCGTTTCTCCGCAGGAGACT
>CABUHM010000319.1:0-1906 GCA_902491355.1 uncultured Eubacteriales bacterium | reverse complement strand
TCCCACTGAGACAGGTTGCGCGAACGGTAGCAGTTGAAGCAGTTGCCTGCGCGGGTACCGTAGGCGTAATACCAGCCGTCGTCATAGACGATACACGGGTCGCCCATATCGGGATTGGTGGTTCTGTCGGTCCGGAAGCTACCCCATTCGTTGAGATAGTACAGCTCATGGTTATAATCGGAAAGCGCCGAGTCGGAATAGTCGGTATAGCCCACCGTTGCGCCGCCGTAGACGGGATGCTCCGGATCTACTGTAAAGGAATCGTTGGGGAGGGCTTCAATAAACCGTGCGACCGCCGAAGCTGTTGCACTCTCGTCCCGCCCTCCCATGATCACACGGCATGCATCGCCCTCGCACAGTGCATAGATCACATAGGAATTTTCCGGATACGCATCGGTATCGTAGGGCGTATAGACCCCCTCCGGCTTGCCGAGGATGAATTCCAGCGGCTTGCAGACGCGCGTATCGGTCTTCTCCGCCACGGGAACGGCGACGCCGGACTTGGCTTGCAATGCGACTTGCAGATCGTCTGCGGCTTGCCGCATCACCCCGCCCGAGGCGGACGGAATCACGATCACTGCACGGTTGAGGTCATAGTCCTTCGCGCCGATTAACCCCGGGAGGGTGCGGCGCAACGTGAGATAATCGTTGGAATCGATCCTGCCGTTGCCGTTGATGTCGCATCGCCGAAGCTGTTCGTCGGTGGGTGTCAGCTTGCGGGTGTAAAACATGCAGATCCATGCCAGATCGTTGGAATCGAGAAAACCGTTCCCGTTTGCATCCCCCGGAATCGAGCTGTCCGCGGTCACAAGCAATGAGATAAAGCCGCACAGCAAAAGGGAAACCAGCAACAGAAGCACGCGCTTTTTCAAAACATCCCCCACCTTATTTTTCTTTCACGTTTCGTCGTGTGAACACAGCGTTCGACACGCTCTGCCTATAAGATAGCACATTTCGGCGGGAAATGCAAGTGACTTTATGTGTCATGACGGCGTTTGTGTCGGGTTTTCCGCATCATTTTGAAGCACATCCCAAAGAAGCTGTGCAAAAAACGCGGCACCGAACACCGCCGCCTCGCCGTCCGGTGCAAAATCGGCACTGTGAAGCGGCGCGTCCCCGCCAACGCCGAAGTGCACAAAGCATCCCGAGCATGCCGAAATGAATTCTCCGAAATCCTCGGTTGTCATGGTGGGCGACCCGAGACGATGCACGTGACTGCCGCCGAGCAGTTTCCGCGCGCTCTTTTCCGCCTGTGCGGCACAGGCTTCGTCGTTGACCACGCCCGAATAGCCGTCGCCGAACGACACCGAGACCGCAGCACCGTAAGCCTGTGCCGTCGCCTGCACCGTGTCGCACAGCATCTGCTTCATGCGGTCATGCGCCGCCTCCCCGAACGTGCGGAGGATGCCCGAAAACACCGCTTGGTCTGCCAGGATGTTTTCCGAATGTCCCGCCCGCACGGTGCAGACGCGCAACACGAACGGCTCTCCGCATACGGAGGACGGCAGATGATCCAATACGGAAATCATTTCCGCCGCACAGCACAGTGCGTCGATCCCGCGCTCGGGAATGGCGGCATGGCATGCTTTCCCGCATACCGTGACGGTAAACGGCACGGACGCGGCATAAAACGCGCCGTAGCGGATGCCCACGCTCCCGAGGGGCAGATCGGGCGAGACGTGACCGCCGTAAACCGCCGCCACGTTCGGTTCGAGGCATCCTGCGGCGATCATGGCGCGCGCCCCGCCTCTTCCCTCCTCGTCGGGCTGAAAGAGAAAACGCACCCTGCCGTGCAGTGCGTCGAGGTGCGCACAGAGGAGCCACGCCGCGCCGACGGCTGACGCCATGTGAATGTCGTGTCCGCATGCATGCATCATGCCTTCGTTGCGGGAGGCAAAGGGCAAGG
>CABUHM010000318.1:0-1907 GCA_902491355.1 uncultured Eubacteriales bacterium | reverse complement strand
GCGCATCCTCGCATCCCCGCGCGTCTTCGGTCAATTCTCCGCGAACAGACTCCACGGGTGGACGGCAGGCGGCGGGCAGACCGCCTCGATGCCGCCGGGGAGCACTAAACGGTGCGACCATAGCGCGACGCCCGCATAGGCGCATTTTTCGCGACTGCCGTATTTGCGGTCGCCGAACAGGGGCATTTTGCGGGAGGCGAACTGTACTCTGACCTGATGCGTCCGTCCCGTTTCGAGAACCGCACGCACCAGAGAGCAGGGTGAACCGTTGCACTCCGACGTGCGCAAAACACGATAGGATAAACGGGCGAGCTTGGTGCCGTGACGCGCACGGTTCGTGACAAAACTCTTGCCCGCCGACGGCAGATACAGAAGCAGATCCTCCATGATGCCCTCCTCCTGCTCGGGACAGCCGGACACTACGCATAGGTATTCCTTGTGCACACTGTCCGCACCATGACGGGAAAAGGCAAGCGAGAGACGCGCCGCCGTCGATGATGTACGCGCAACACAGTATACACCGCCCGTTCCTGTGTCAAGACGGTGCACGGGATAAACCGGAGCACCGCCGTATGCGGCGAGCGCCGCCAGAATGTCACGCGAGCCGCCGCCACCGCAGGTCATCCCGGGGTCTTTGCGGCATATGTAGCAATCTTCGTTTTCATAGAGTATTTCCAACATGGAGAAACCGCCTTTCACTGCATCCGGCGCAGACATCGGAAGCATGGATCATAGATAACAATAAGGATAGAAACCGCCGCCGCTCCCGATTGTCCGATGTGTCGGATTCAGCTCCCGAAGCGACGATACCAAAGAAACACGCCCATGGGAGCGCCGAGAAACGTCAATACACAAACTGCCGCAAACATGATATTAATACCTCCGTATCCTGTACCGGACGAAGCCGGATCGATCTTACGGTGTCAGTATATCATGTCGGGTGTCCGATAAATCGGACAGCTTGCGAAAAAAGTGTTGATTTTCGACAGAAAATATGGTAAATTATAAGAAAGAAACTCACAGGAGGAGGACGCGCCGTGGCAAAACGGGAAAATCAGAAGCTGAAAATTCTGTATTTGCAGAAGATCCTGCTGGAGCAGACCGATCCGGAGCATCCCATCTCCCTGCCCGACCTGATCGCGGCGCTGGACGCTTACGGCATTTCTGCCGAGCGCAAATCGGTGTACGCCGACCTGAATGCGCTGGAAGAATTCGGCATGCACATCGAAAAAACAGCGGCGGGACACGGCGGGTATTACGTGGATTCGCGGGAGTTTGAGTTGCCCGAGCTGAAATTATTGGTGGACGCCGTGCAATCCTCCCGTTTCATCACGAGAAAGAAGTCCGCCGAGCTGATCCGCAAGTTAGAGACCCTGACCGGTGTGCATCAGGCGAAATCCCTGCAACGTCAGGTATACGTGAGCAATCGGGTCAAGACCGAGAACGAGAGCATCTATTATGCGGTGGACAGTCTGCACGATGCCATTGCGCAAAATCGGAACGTCACCTTCCTGTATTACGACTGGAACTTACGCCGGGAACGGGTAGCGCGGCACGACGGGGAGCGGTACGAGGTATCGCCGTATGCCCTGACATGGGCTGACGAAAACTATTATCTCATCGCCTACGATCTTCGGGCGGGCGCTGTCCGTCACTACCGCGTGGACAAAAGGTGGAGATCACCGACCGTGCGCGTTCGGGCGCGGATCGACTTCCCGATTTCGATGCCGCACTGTATGCCCGCCGCGTGTTCGGCATGTTCGGCGGACAGGCAGTGACCGTGTGCCTGCAATGCGACAGCTCTCTTTGCGGCGTCATTCTCGATCGGTTCGGCACCGATGTGACCCTCATCCCGAACGACGGGGGCTTTTCGGTGGCGGTGAACGTCGTACCGAGCCACGTGTTTT
>CABUHM010000317.1:0-1908 GCA_902491355.1 uncultured Eubacteriales bacterium | reverse complement strand
CATGGAGGACTGATTCACTGCGGCTTCGCCCTCTGTCACCTTGCCGTCCAGCGGGATCATACTGCCGGTTCGAACCACGATGCGGTCGCCGGGCTGTACATCCGAGACCTTGATCAGAACCTCGGTGCCGTCGGCAAGAAGCCAGACATGATCCACCTGCAAGCTCATGACGGAAGCCGGATCGGCTACCGATTTTTTGTGCGTCCACTCCTCCAATATCTCGCCCAGACGGAGCATAAACATCACCGAGCCTGCGGTGGAATAATCTCCCCGCACGATAGATACCGTGACGGCGGTCGCGTCCAGAACGGCGACAGACAGCTTTCCGTGCCGCAGAGCGCGCAGACCTTCCCTGATATATCGGATCGAACGGTAGACCGTCAGTGCCACGGAGAGCGGCGCCGGCAGGAACAATTTGCAGAGACAGCGGGTCATGACGGTGGTCGCCAGCTTGTCCTCAAACTCCCGATTCAGCACGCGGGACGTGTGATCGGGAACCAATCCCAGCGATTCCGCCTTGGCAAACGAGAAGCGCGCCAGTGCGCGGATCACGTCCCCGCGCTGTGCGGCATACTCCACCACGGCATCCTGCGTCCGGTCATAGACCTTTACAGATGTCACGCCGTCCACAGCCCGCAGATAGTATTCCAGTACATCTGCCTGCCTCAGCGTCATGCGCCCGCAACACAGATGCACCCTGATGCGTCCCGGGATATCATGTAGGATCGTGCATCACATAGATTATCCTGTCATCGAGCGTCATGTGTTTGTATTTCTTTTCTTGGTTCATATTCCGGGTCTCCTTTTTCCCGGACTTAATTCTACCACATTTTCTTTCCCACACTTAATTCCACTTCAATTTCCACTGTGGAATTTACTTTGGGAATTCACTATTTCACCGCTGACCGCCGTATTTTTGCAAAAACTATTGACAAATATCCGACGGTGTGCTATAATACCACCTGCACGCGGGTGTTATTCAACGGCTAGAATGTCAGCCTTCCAAGCTGAATGCGTGGGTTCGACTCCCATCACCCGCTCCAAAAAGAAACGACAATCTTCGTCAGAAGGTTGTCGTTTCTTTTTGGTTCTCTTCTCTTTTCTCTCCGCAATTATTCTCTTTCCCCTTAAATCACTGTTTTCGGAGAACGGATAAGAGAGACGGGACAAGAGAGGAAGCGGCTTTGCTACGCAAGGCGTATATAATATGCCGTTTTTCAGCTGAGAATCGGCTTAACAAATTGCACTACACGGCTACAAGGAATGATAAATATGCTGAATCTTGTTTTACCGTCGGACAATGACCGAGACAATGTCCTGAATTTTTACCGTGAGATCGAAGCAAACGGCGACGAATGCATCGGCATGGGCAACTACCTCGATTATGACGCGTGGCTTACGGGAATGCAGAACCGTCACACAGGGAAAAATCTCCCCGAAGGTTATGTACGGGAGAATTCTTACCTTTGCTGTGAGGGAGAGTGTCTGGTCGGCGTATTCAGTCTCAAGTTTACATTGACCGATTATCTCTTAAATTACGGAGGGAACATCGGATATGCCGTCCGACCGCACGCAACCGCGGGATCGCAACGCAGATGCTCCGTCAGGGGCTGTCGCTTGCAAAGCAATTCGGCTTTTCGGAAATTCTGTGTGTATGCAACGAGGATAACTATGCCTCCGAAAAGGTCATTCTGAACAACGGCGGCGTTTTGGAAAATACATTGTTCGATCCCGACGAAAAGGTAACGGTCAAGCGATATTGGATCCGACTCTGACCGTTCGATTCCGCCCATCGGCAAAGCGGCAAAACACGCAAAAACCCGACAGTCTTTTTGGGGCTGTCGGGTTTTTCATTGTGTATCCAAATAAACCGCCGGCTATGCCGGTGGAGGGGAAAAGCTTAAGCTA
>CABUHM010000316.1:0-1910 GCA_902491355.1 uncultured Eubacteriales bacterium | reverse complement strand
ATGCTCGCTCTCGACCTTTTTGATTGCTTCGTTAAAGGCGGCGGTCAGGATGTCGGTCAGGGTCTCAATATCGTCGGGATCGACGATCTCGGGATCGATGGTCAGCGCCTTGATCTCCTTCTGACCCGTGATGGTCAGAGAAACCGCGCCGCCGCCCGCCTTAATCTCATATTCCTTG
Organism: uncultured Eubacteriales bacterium; assembly: GCA_902491355.1. GTDB lineage: Bacteria > Bacillota > Clostridia > Oscillospirales > CAG-272 > UMGS2055. The sequence goes on along the minus strand of CABUHM010000316.1, from coordinate 1,732 downwards.
GCGTCCAGCTCCTCCTGAGCCGCCGCCATATCCTCCTGCATCTTCTGAGCCTGGCGGATCATGCTTTGCATATTCTGAGGACCTCCGCCGATCCCCTTGGGCAGATTTGCTTTCATATCAGTTATCCTTTCCGTTAATAATATCATCGATCAACAGAAACGAGGTATCCCGTTCCTGTGCTTCCGCAGTTACAAATTCGAGATCGTCCACCTTTTCATAGCCCTGCATCAGGTTACGCAGAAGCGCAACGGTTTCGGGCGCGTCCAGCATCTGAATGGCAAAGGAATTGGACAGAAGCAGACGAATCTTCTGATTTGCGGCGCAGTAATATGCCTTGGCATCCCGCAAAAACGCCGCTCGACCGGGATCGTAGGATTCAAACCGCTGTGCCACCTCGCGCATCCAGCCCACGGTCTTCCACCTGTTTTCGGCTGTAGGTGCGGGCACAGCCGCTCCTGCGGTATCCTGCCCCGCATCCGTATCTCCCGCTTTTCGGGGAGCCGCCGCAGGCGCGGACGAAGCATGTGCAGTGTCGGCGGGCGCGGGTCTTTTTGCGACAGGAATGGGAGAAATACCCATGGCGATACGATCTTCCAAGGCGGTGAGCCGCGCCGCAAGCGCCTCGGGCGAGGTATCACTTTCCGGATCGCAAATACGCATCAGGGAGAATTCCGCTTCCACACGGCGGTCACCGCCGCGGCTCATACGGATACCGGTATCCGCAAGCACCTTGCCCTGCCACAAAAGAGAGGCATAGGAAAATTTGGAAGCGCAGTCACGCAGATCCGCCAGCTCATCGCCGGTCAGATCCAGAAATTTATCGGGAGATGCGGCGGTTTTCACCACCAGCATATCGCGATAGTAGGAGATCAGATCCTGCCAAAAGACCGAAACATCCTTAGGGGACACATACAACTCGTCTACAAAGGAAAACAGATCCTCGGTATTACGGGAAGCCACGTCGCGCACCACGCGCGCCAACTCTTCCCTACCGATCATGCCGGTCACCTCGCGCACACTGTCCAGTGTGATATGGCGATCCGGACGCACGTTCAGCTCAAGCAGGCTGATGGCATCGCGCATGCCGCCGCGCGCCAGACGGGCAATCGCCATTGCCGCGTCCGCATCGAGCGTCAGGCTTTCCGCCTGTGCGATCTCAGTGAGGTGTGCGGCGATTTCTGCGGACGGGATCCGTCGAAAATCAAAGCGCTGACAGCGCGAAATGATGGTCGCGGGCAGCTTTTGCAGTTCGGTTGTGGCAAGAATGAAAACGACATTTGCGGGCGGCTCCTCCAAGGTCTTGAGCAGTGCGTTGAAGGCACTGATGGAGAGCATATGCACCTCGTCGATGATAAAGACGCGGTTTTTCAGAAATGACGGCGCATACACCACCGAATCGCGGATATCGCGCACATCGTTGACGCCGTTATTGGAGGCGGCGTCCATTTCCACGATATCGATCGCCCCGCCGTCCTCGCTCGCCCGACATGCCTCGCACTTCCCGCACGGGCTTCCGTTGACGGGGGAAAGGCAGTTGACGGCGCGTGCCAATATTTTGGCACAGGTGGTCTTTCCCGTTCCGCGCGAACCGCAAAACAGGTAGGCATGGGATATATTTTGGTTTTGAACCGCATAGGAAAGAACATCCGTAATGTGCTTCTGACCCACGACCTGATCAAAGGTTTTCGGTCTCCATTTTCGATACAGTGCCTGATACAATCCTAATCCCTCC
>CABUHM010000315.1:0-1915 GCA_902491355.1 uncultured Eubacteriales bacterium | reverse complement strand
TGCACGGTGCGTGCGGATACGCCGTATTTCCCGAGACAGTCGGCGGCGTCCTGCGCTTCCAACGCGCCTTCGACGGACGGAAACTCCCACAGCCCAGCCAACAGTCCGCTTTCCTGTCTGCGGTGCAGAGCCACACGACCGTCCTTCCACAGGAGAAAGACGGTTCTTTCCTCGATACGGCGCGGACGCTTTTGCGGCTTTTTCGGGTAGGCCTCCTCACAGCCGTCGGTATGTGCCTGACAGGCGAACGCCACGGGGCATGCGTCACAGCGCGGGGCGCCGTTCGGAATGCATACCGTCGCGCCCAGCTCCATCCATGCCTGCGTAAATGCGGCGCACTCCTCGCGGGGGTAGACCGCGCGCAGGACGGTGCGCATTTTCTCTTTCAGTGCCGCGTTGTCCGAGGGGGTGCCGTCCGATGTGAGACGGGTATAGACGCGGATCACGTTGCCGTCGATGGCAGGCTCGGGCTGACCGAAGGCAATGGACGCCACAGCGCCCGCCGTATACGGTCCGATGCCGGGCAGGGAAAGCAGGGAAGGGTAGTCCCCGGGCATTTCGCCGCCGTAACGCTCCATGATCGCCTGCGCCGCCTTTTGCAGATTCCTTGCCCGACTGTAATAGCCCAAGCCCTCCCACAGCTTATTCAGCCGATCCGGCTCTGCCGCGGCAAGTGCGGCAACGGTCGGAAGCTCGTGCAGGAAGCGCTCGAAATACGGGATCACCGCCTCCACGCGCGTCTGCTGGAGCATGATCTCGGAGATCCACGTGCGGTACGGCGTCACCTCGGAGCGCCACGGAAGCACACGCGCATTGGTATGATACCAATACAGGAGCGGTACGACGGTCTGTATCAGCCGCTCGATATCGCGCTTCTCGTCATCGGTGTAAGTTATTTCCGCTTCCTCAGCGGAGGTCTGCCGCTTCTGTGTTTTCATCCTGCCGTTTCACCCCTTTTGCGCTTTCGGCGCTGTCTGTCTCATGTTGCCTTGAAAAAACGGGACGGTGACATGCCGTCACTGCCCCGTTGCCGTTTTCTGTTCGGTTACGCCTGCGTTCCCAGATCGAACGCGCGCAGATTGATCTCCAAAAATTTGGCGGGTACCATTTGCTCCACTGCCTGACGCAGAATGTTGACATCCAGATGCAGATGGTTTGCCATAGCGCCGATGAGGGCGACGTTGACCGCCTTGGCGGTTCCTGCCTTCTGCGCGATGGCAAGCGCGTCGATGGCGATGAGCTTGACGCCTGCCTCCCGAATCTGATTGAGCAAGCCCTGCGGATAGACCGCCGCACCCGTTACAACGGGCATGGGGTTAATCTGCTGGGTGTTTGTGATCAGCACGCCGCCTTTTTTGAGGTACGGAAGCCAACGCGCCGCCTCCAATTCCTCAAACGACAGGATAATGTCCGCTTCGCCGCGGCAGATGACGGGAGAGTGTACCTTCTCGCCGCACTTTACATAGGTGACCACCGAGCCGCCGCGCTGCGACATGCCGTGCACTTCGGAAATCTTAACATCGTAGCCCTGCCCCAGAAAGACGCGTCCCAGAATGCGGCTGGCAAGCAGGGTACCCTGTCCGCCGACGCCTACGATCATAATGTTCATGGATTGTTTCATTGTTTCGGACCGCTCCTTTCTCACTGCGCCGCGCCGATTGCACCGGGACGGCACAACTGACGGCACAGATTGCATCCGGTGCACAGTGTGGCATCGATGCGCGCCTTCTTATCGACCACCGAAATGGCGGGACAACCGATCTTCATGCATGCCTTACAGCCCACGCACTTTGCGGTGTTGACCACCAAAGGTTCTCCGCGTTTGACGTACTTGAGCAGTGCGCAGGGACGGCGGGCGATGATGACCGAGGGCACGGGGGCTTCCAGCTCCTCGCGGATGACACGCTCGGTTTCC
>CABUHM010000314.1:0-1935 GCA_902491355.1 uncultured Eubacteriales bacterium | reverse complement strand
CGGCGGCGACCATGAAGGTGCCCGCCTCGATCATATCGGGAATAATGGTATAGGAACAGCCGTGCAAATTGGAAACACCGCGCACTTTAATGGTATCGGTGCCGGCACCGGTAATTTTTGCGCCGCAGGTGTTGAGGAAGTTTGCCACATCCACGATATGCGGCTCTCTGGCGGCATTTTCGATGATTGTGGTTCCCTGCGCGCGTGCGGCGGCGAGAATCAGGTTGATGGTGCCGCCCACTGTATTGATATCAAAGAACACGTTTGCGCCGCGGAGACCGTCACGCGGTGCCACAGCTTCAATATAGCCGCCCTCCACATAGACCTTGGTACCGAGAGCCTCCAGACCCTTGATATGCTGGTCGATGGGACGCACGCCGAAATCACAGCCGCCCGGATAAGCCACATAGGCTCTTCCGAAGCGTCCCAATTCCGCGCCGAGCAGATAATAGGAGGCACGCATCTTGCGCACCAGCTCATACGGAGATGTGCCGCCGCGGCAGTGCTTGGAATTGATTTCGATGGTATCTTTTTTGAGGCGTCGCACGCCCACTCCCATGGAGGAGAGAATTTCAAGAGAAACGCGGACATCTATAATGTCGGGAACATTTTCAATCACACAGATATCTTCCGTCAGAATCGCGGCGAAGATCACGGCGACCGCCGCATTTTTCATTCCGCTTATATCAACGGAGCCATGAAGCGGCTTCCCGCCGTTGATCACGTACTTTTCCATGAATACACCCTCTTATATGTAAATCCGAACAAATCATCAGTTTTGGACGTCATCGGGATCAAGTTTACCCCGCAGACGGACTTATTATACCATAAAATTGACCAAAGGAAAAGACCTTTTTCCGTATTTCGTCAATATTGGGATATCTGAACAAGTTTTTTTCGCATATTTTATGCTATATAACAATTGAAAAAGCGATATCTGCTGAGGATACAACCGTTTGAAAGATCCGATGACAATACCAGTATATTCCGCAAAGCACGCGCGGTGCAAAATTTCGGGACAGATGACGTCATGCGCCGAAATATGCCACCGCTAAGTCAACTACCCTGCCATAGCTTCGCGTTCCCTCGGTCTGCCCCTGGGACTTCAGGAAAGCGTCGTTGACCGTGGACGAAACCTTCCCTGCCACAGAATGCGCGTAGTCGCGATAGAATTCGGAATATGCCCGCATTTCGCCGCGTATTCGCGAATCCGCACTTGCGTAGACTTCGTTGTATTTGTCCCGGTTTGCCGAATACAGAGCGTTCATCACATATTCAAACAGATTGAGATATCCGCTGTAACGAATATACGGGTCATCGCTTTGTTCACAGACCAAAAACGCCATGAAATTGGCTTCGTCCTCGCGTGCGATCCCGCGCTGATGGGACAGCTCGTGCGCGGCGGTATACGGCAGTGTGTAGTCCGGAAAGTTGATGTTGATGTTAGCCTCGCCCGTGAAAAAGGTATAGACGCCCGAAATGTGCGTGTAGGTCATGGGGACGCTGAGCGCGATGGATTTCGTCTTGGTGTGAAGGCGCGGGATAAAGGAATATCTATCGGTCGCGGTTACATAGGCATCCGAAACTTTGCCCGCCATGTCGTGGATTGAATACGGCATGGCAGAGGAGGAATTATATGCAAATGTGATATCGTTCAGCTCTCTCTCCGCCAGGCGCAGTAATGCTTCGGCAGTCGTTTCGAGCTGTTCTGCAGAGACAGGCTTGCGCTCCAATCCGAGCCGCTGTTCGAGGGTCGAGCCGTGATACCCTGCGACAAAGGTCAATACAAAGGAAGAGTAAAACAGCGTGACAGCCGAGAGCAAGCACGTGACACAGCGGATGCTGGTCAATCGTGAGCGCTTGGAGCGTCTGAGCAGGACAACGCACAGCACCGCCGCCCAGACGGGGATGGAAATGATCATGGTCTCCGCTAAT
>CABUHM010000313.1:0-1950 GCA_902491355.1 uncultured Eubacteriales bacterium | reverse complement strand
TTTGAAGATTCCAAAGGGACTTTCCTAAAAGTCCCTTTGGCGGGGTTCGGGGCAGCGCCCCGCACATCCCCCGCGTCTCCCCGCGCGTCCTCCCCGCGCATCCTTAGAGCTTGTCGCGGATGTATAGGAGCGCCTGGTAGGCACTGCGGATGGGGATGAATTCCAGCTCGCCGCAGGCGCGGCGCGCCGCTTCGAGATTACGCTGGGGAAGTACGATCTTGCGGAAGCCGAGACGGTGTGCCTCGCGAACGCGAACCGCGATGTCTGCGGCGGCGCGGCATTCGCCCGCCAGCCCCACCTCGCCGATGGCAAGGAGATCGTCGGGCAGGGGCTTGTCCAGAATGCCGGAGATCATTGCCATGACCACGCTCATATCGGAGGTCGGTTCGTCGATATGCAGACCGCCCACCACGTTGGTATAGACGTCCTGCGTGGAGAAGCGAAGCCCGAGGCGTTTTTCCGCCACAGCCAGAAGCAGACCCACACGGTTGTAGTCCAGACCGTTGACCGTGCGTTTGGGGGACGGAAACACGGTGTTTGCCACGAGCACCTGTACCTCGGCGATCAGGGGGCGGGTACCCTCCATCACGCACACGGCGCAGTTGCCGCTGACGTTGACCGGTCTGCCCGCAAGGAGCATCTCGGAGGGATTGGGAACCTCGGCAAGACCGGTCTCGGTCATCTCAAACACGCCGATTTCGTTGGTAGAGCCGTAACGGTTCTTAATGGCGCGGATGATGCGGTACGACCGCATTTTTTCGCCCTCGAAATAGAGAACGGCGTCCACCATGTGCTCCAGCACCTTCGGACCTGCGATGCCGCCCTCCTTATTGACATGACCCACCATGATGACCGACGTACCGTCGCTTTTGGCGCGGGTGATGAAGCGCATTGCCGATTCCCGCACCTGAGAAATAGAGCCGGGGGACGCCGCCAACGCGTCGCACGACATGGTCTGGATGGAGTCCACGATCAGGATATCCGGACGGAGCAGATCGCATTCCGCCAGAATGTGCTCCACCGAGGTCGCGGTCATCACATAGAGATTCGAGCCGCCCGAGCCGAGCCGCTGTGCGCGGAGCTTGAGCTGTCCCTGCGATTCCTCGCCCGAGACATACAGAACCTTTTTTGCGCGGGACAGGCAGGACGAGATCTGCATGAGCAGGGTGGATTTACCGATGCCCGGCTCGCCCGAAAGCAGGACTACAGAGCCGTTGACGATACCGCCGCCCAGTACGCGATCCAATTCGCCCATACCGGTGCCCGAGCGCATGTACTCGGGGATCTCCAGATCCTCGAAATTGACGGCGTGACGTTCATACTGCGCGGGATCCGCCTGTGCGCGGGACGCCGCCTTTGCGGGCGGGTCGGGACGGATGACGCTCTCCTCCATGGTGTTCCATGCCTGACAGGAGGGACAGCGTCCCATCCATTTTGCGCTCTGATAGCCGCACGCGGTGCATTCCCAAACCGATTTTGCTTTCATTGATTTTCCCAAACATCCTTTTCGTTGTCGTTTCGCGGTTTTTTAATATGATATATGATTCGGCGGGGTCGCCGAAAAAAATCCGTTTCTGTCAGGAGGCGGTGTCGGCATTCTGATCCGACGCGGCGTACTGTGCCACGGCACAGCTCATGACGAACGCCAGCTCCTGCCGATATTCGGCACGGCGCAGCATTGCCGCCTCGTCCGGATTGGAGAGGAAGCCGCATTCCACAAGCACCGCCGGCGTATCCAGCCGATCCAAAAGGTAAATGGACGAGCCTGCCGCCTTGGGTACGCGATGATTGTCGGGCTGAAGCGCGGAGACTGCGCCCTCCTGGATGCAGTACGCCAGCCGTCGGCTCTCCCCGTTGTTGGAGGAATAGTACACCTGCAAGCCGCGGCAGTCCGCCTGCGGAAACCGATTGAGGTGAACGCTGACGAACAGAGCGTCCCCGCATGTGCGC
>CABUHM010000312.1:0-1951 GCA_902491355.1 uncultured Eubacteriales bacterium | reverse complement strand
AGCTGGCACAGCGTTGCGAGATCCAACTTGCATATGCCATCGGCGTGGCGCATCCCGTGTCCCTGCTCGTTGAGACCTTCGGCACGGCGCGCATTCCGGAAGAGAAGATCGCCGCCGCAGTGAGCGCAAACATCGATCTGCGTCCTGCCGCGATCATCGAGCGCTTCCAGCTTCGCCGTCCGATCTACCGTCCGCTTGCCGCATACGGTCATATGGGACGCGAGGATCTGAAGGCGCCGTGGGAAAACCTTGATATGTCGATGAAGCTGGGCTGAGTCTCCTTGGGTGTCGACAGGTACAAAACAGCGTCATGCCGATGACGTCGGGTAATATGAATATTGCCGCGGAAAGCGTCGGCGCGACGGACACACCCATTCCCGCTTGCATACACTGCCAGTGGGAGGGAACATTGTGTGGTACATAGCGTTGGAAATATTGACGGCGGTTTTCGCGGTCTACGGCGCATACGGCGTCTGGATGGGCTTGTGGAAGCGTTGGCGGAAGTGAGTGTGCATGGAACAAACGACCTTGAATAATGACGCACTTGATATGCTGGAGGGAACGGTTGAGGGAATCACCTACCAGAATGCGGAAAACGGATACACGGTCTGCGACCTTGCCGTGAACGGGGAAGAGCTTGTGACCGTGGTCGGCGTGATGCCCTTTCTTCACGAGGGCGAAATGATCCGCGTGATGGGAACATGGCAGACCCACCCGCAGTACGGCAAGCAGTTCCGTACCGAGAGCTTTGAAAAACAGCTTCCGGAGTCTGCCGCCTCGATCCTGAAATACCTTTCCTCCCGCGCCGTCAAGGGAATCGGCCCCGCATCTGCGAAAAAGATCGTGGATCGGTTTGCCGAGGACACTTTCGATGTTTTGGAAAACCACCCCGATCTCCTTGCCGGCATTCCCGGTATTTCCCGCAAAAAAGCGGAGGAAATTTCCGAGAATTTCAAACGGCAGTTCGGCATTCGCTCCGTGATGATGTTCTGCCGCGACTTTTTCGGTCCCGCAACGGCGGTCAAGGTCTATAACCGCTGGGGCGGTTCGGCAGTGGACGTCATCAAGGAAAATCCGTACTCCCTGTGCGACGAGATCTACGGGATCGGCTTTGAGCGTGCGGATCGGATCGCGCGCGACCTCGGGATCCGTCAGGATTCGGAATACCGCATCCGCGCGGGGATCAAGTATTTCTTAAATTATAACGCCATCAATAACGGACATGTCTTTATCCCGCGTCCGAAATTGGTTGCGGCGGCGGCACAGATGCTCTCTGTGAGCGAGCCGCAGGTGGAAGCGGGACTGACAGCACTGGAAAACGCGGGCGCACTGGTCACGGTGGGAACCGAGAGTTACCGTTGCGTTTACCTCAAGTCCTATTACGAAGCCGAAAGCTACACGGCGCGCAAGCTCGACCTTTTGGACAAGCTGTGCGAGCGCATCTCGGTGGAAAACGTGGATCGGTATATTTCCACCATCGAGTTAGAGGACGGCATCGAATATGCGTCCATGCAAAAAAAAGCGATCCACAGCGCAATGGCGGGCGGCGTCATGATCCTGACGGGCGGTCCCGGCACCGGTAAAACCACGGTCATACGGGCGCTTCTGCGCATATTTGACAGCCTCGGCATGGATACCGCACTGGCGGCGCCCACGGGACGCGCGGCAAAAAAGATGTCGCAGGCGACCCAGCGCGAGGCAAAGACCATTCACCGTCTCCTGGAAATGGAATATTCAGGGGAGGACGAGCCTGCATTCCGTCGGGATGCGGACAATTTACTGGACGAGGATGCGCTGATCATCGATGAGGCGTCCATGATCGACATTTCGCTCATGGCGTCCCTGATGCGGGCGGTCAAGCCCGGTGCGCGTCTGATCCTGATCGGCGACGCCGACCAGCTTCCGTCTGTCGGTGCGGGAAACGTCCTGCGCGACGTGATCGCCTCCGAGC
>CABUHM010000311.1:0-1957 GCA_902491355.1 uncultured Eubacteriales bacterium | reverse complement strand
ATGTTGGTGACGCCGATGGAAAGCACGATGGTCACGACGGTGGCAAGTCCTTCGGGGATGGCGGCAACTGCCAGAGAGACGGCAACCATGAAGGTGTCAAGCAGGAAGGGGAAGTCGACTGAGCCGCCCGTCAGAAGTGAGCGACATACGTTGATGGCAAAGATCAGCACGCAGATGCCCACGACCAGCTTTGTCAAAATGCCGGAAAGCTGGGACAGCTTCATCTGGAGCGGTGTTTTGCTTTCACGCGCGTTGGCAAGCGCGTCAGCAATCTTACCCATTTCGGTGTTCATGCCGGTTGCGCAGACCACCGCATGACCTCTGCCGTATACCACGGTGCTTCCCATAAAGACCATGTTTTTACGGTCGCCGAGGGGCACATCCTTGCCGCCGTCGGCGGCAATCGCGCGTTCGGTCTTGATAACGGGAACCGATTCGCCTGTGAGTGCCGCTTCCTCAACCTTCATGGAGGCGCATTCGATCACGCGGGCATCGGCGGGGACGGCATCGCCCGCCTCCAAAAGGATGATATCGCCCACGACAAGCTCCTCGGAGCGGATGACAGACTGGTGTCCGTTCCGTATGACCTTCGAGGTCGCCGCCGCGATTTCCTGCAGTGCATCGATCGCTTTCTCGGCTTTGCTTTCCTGCAGGACGCCCAAGACAGCGTTGATGACGACGACCGCCATTATAATGATAACATCCGCCGGAAATTCTCGTTCTAGCACAGCAAGCACTGCCGAAATGACAGCGGCAACCAGCAGGATAATGGTCATCGGCTCGGCAAACTGCCCCAAGAACCGATGAAGCAGAGATTCTTTTTTGCCCTCTGCCAGACGGTTCTTACCGTCCCGCTCGAGGCGGGCATGCGCTTCTTCGGCGGATAGACCGCTGTCGGAGGTGCCAAGCTCGCTGAGAACGTCGGAGGTCTCTCTGAGATACTCTTTCATAAATGTTTCCTTTCTTATCCGTGTCGGATCGGTGTCGGGTTTGGGTAAATCGGCATAAAAAAGAGACCTATTTGCCCATGGCAAATAAGTCTTATCGTTTCAAATAAAGCCAGGAGTGCTTCTCCGGTTGTTGACTTTATTGCGGCATGCGTCGATTACTCCCTTATTTTCTCCATCATAATATATTTTCAATCGGACTGCAAGGGGTTACGGTGAAAATTCATAAAATGTTCACGCTTGACGTGATATCGTGTCCTGTTGTCATTCTTTCCATGCGGGCATGCGGCGCTGATGTTATCTTTATGCAAAAAGACCGGAAAAATATTGAAAAAGGTACTTGACAATTCTGCATGCTGGGTGTATAATCAGCGCATAAACAGAATATTTATTCATGGAGGCTCATCATGGATCACAAAGATAATATCAAAAAGGTCGTACTTGCATATTCCGGCGGTCTGGATACGTCCATCATCATTCCGTGGCTCAAGGAGAACTACAATAACTGCGAGGTCGTTGCGGTTTCGGGCAACGTTGGTCAGGCGGACGAGCTGGAGAACCTTGAGGAAAAGGCGTTGGCTACCGGTGCGTCCAAACTCTATGTTCTGGATCTGACCGATGATTATGTGGACAATTACATCATCCCCACCGTGAAGGCGGGCGCTCTGTACGAGGAATACATGCTGGGTACGGCGCATGCGCGTCCCTGCATTGCAAAGGCACTGGTGGAGATCGCGCTCAAGGAGGGTGCGGACGCCATTGCGCACGGATGCACCGGCAAGGGCAACGATCAGGTTCGGTTCGAGCTTGCCATCAAGCACTTTGCACCGAATATGCCCATTATCGCTCCGTGGCGTGAGTGGGATATCAAGTCCCGCGAAGAGGAGATCGACTATGCCGAGGCACACAATATTCCGCTGAAGATCAACCGCGAGACCAACTATTCCAAGGATAAGAACCTGTGGCATCTTTCGCATGAGGGACTTGACCTCGAGGATGCGGGCAACGAG
>CABUHM010000310.1:0-1963 GCA_902491355.1 uncultured Eubacteriales bacterium | reverse complement strand
TCCGCCTTCTTCCGTCGTATTATTCACGGCAAGAACCCGTTCTCTGCGGATCGCGGACACATTCACCACCGCCTCATCGACATGGGCTTCAATCAAAAGCAGTCGGTGCGCATCCTGTATGCGGTCAGCGGCATTCTCGGCATTTCCGCCGTCCTGTTCACCACGGAGAATCTGTGGCGCGCGGGATTGATCATCGTCGTCGGCTTTGCCGTCCTCATCGCGGACTATCTTCTGGTGGCGAACCCGGGAACGCGGCATCAGGCGGGGCTTGGCTTGCCGGGCGATGCGCTGAATGAGGAATGCAAGGAATCGGACGAGGACAAACCGTCCGACACTGCTCAGCCCGAGCCGTTGCAGAACACCGACACGGAGCAAAAGAAACAGAATGATACAGATCGGAAGTAAATCAGCCGATTGCGCACGTCGGAAAGGACGGTTTTATGAAATATGCGGTTTTGATTCCGGCGATGCGATATGACGAGCGCCTTGCGGCGTCTGTCCGCGCGCTTGCCAAGAAGGGTGTTCCGGTCGCACTTGCTCTGCGTGAGGATGCATCGGAGCAGGAAAGGGAACAGTGGCGTAAAAACGGCGCGGCGTATGTGCATTCGCTGACGGCGAACCGACGCTCGGTAGAGCTGAACGGCGCGCTTTCCTCCCTTGCCTCCGACCTTTCGGATGTGCAGACCGTCGTGCTTGCGGGGCAGGGAACGGTCTTTGATACCGCGGATATCGAGGGGATCGCGCAGGAAGCCTGCCGCACCGGCGCGCCGACGGCGGGAATTCGGTTCGGCGGAGAGACACCCCGTCGGGGCGGCGTCACCGATAAGCTGTCCAGCCTGCTTTTCCGCATTGCCTGCGGCGTTTCACTGCCCGATGTGCGGAGCGGACTCATTGCCGTCCCCGCGTCGATGCTTCCCGCGCTTCTGCAGGCCCCTCTGCCGCAGAAAAATCTTGCGTCTGCCGTGTATCTGCATTTTGCGGAAGCCAAGATCGGGCTTGCCGTGTATGCCATGCAGTCGGCAGGAGAAGCGGTGACGGCGGAATCGCCTTTGTACCGCGCGGCGGGTCTGATCGGCTCGTTTTGGTTTCTCTATCTGCATTCCTCGGGGCTTAAATTCCTGACGTCGTCGGTGATCGCATTCCTTGTGGACTACACGCTGACCCTCGTACTGGCAAACGGCTTTCATTGGACTGCCGAGGTGGCGTTCGTGTGCGCGTGGGTCGTCAGCTCTATGTGCAACTTCACCCTGAATTATCTGTTTGCGTTCCGTTCGCATAAGAGCTTTTGGGTGGCGTTCGGGGAATACTACCTGTTGGCGGCGGGCGTGTTCGCCGTGAAGCGCATGGTGTTTCAGGAGCTTCTGTACCGCGTGTGCCGTGTCCCGTTGGCGTTGGCGTCCCCCATATCGGAGGTGCTGATGTATCCCGTTACGTATATGGTGCAAAAGACAGTGGTCTTTCGCAAACATAAGGAGAGATGATATATGACCAGACAAAGAGCGTTGATCCTGAATCTGATCAACGAAACGCGTGAGCATCCCACAGCGGAGCGCGTGTACGAAATGGCAAAGTCGCAGATGCCTACCATGGTGCTTGCGACTGTCTATAATAATCTGAACGCGCTGACTGAGCAGGGGCTGATCCGTCGGCTTCATACGTACGGCTCTCCGGATCGCTACGATAACGTTATGGTCTCGCATGACCATATGGTGTGCGACCGTTGCGGCGCTATCGCCGACGTGTTTGCGCCGAGCATCCTCTCCGAATTGCAGAAAAATACAGGAAAGGATATCACGTCCTACGAATTGATCCTGCACTACGTGTGCGACGACTGCCTCGCGAAAGACGAAGCGCAGAAGCACTGATTTTTCGCATATTAAAAACACCGAGAATTGTCTCAACGAGACATTTACTCGGTGTTTTTGCAAACACAGGCCACTCATGTTTGGCTCTTACAACCTAT
>CABUHM010000309.1:0-1963 GCA_902491355.1 uncultured Eubacteriales bacterium | reverse complement strand
TATGCCGACCAAGTACAAGTGGATGGAGCGCTTCTCGGGCGTGAAGATCGCCGACATCCCCATGAACGACCCGCAGGTGTACGAATTGTTCCTCTCCACCAAGCCGCTCGGCGTAACGCCCGAGCAGATAGGCTCGAAGCTGGGAACCTACGGACTGCCCGAATTCGGCACAAAATTCGTCATCAAGATGCTGGAGGAAGCAACGCCGCGCAGCTTGGCCGACCTGCTCCAGATATCGGGTCTTTCCCACGGCACCGACGTGTGGACGGGCAACGCGCAGGATCTGATCAACGAGGGCATCTGCACCATTTCCGAGGTCGTGGGCACGCGTGACAGCATCATGCTGACCCTTATCCGTTACGGCGTGGATAACGCCATGTCCTTCAAGATCATGGAAAGCGTGCGGAAGGGCAAGGGTCTGACCCCCGAATGGGAGGAAGCCATGCGTGCAAATAACGTGCCCGACTGGTACATCGCCTCCTGTAAAAAGATCAAGTACATGTTCCCCAAGGCGCATGCCGCCGCATACGTCATGAGTGCGATCCGCCTGGGTTGGTTCAAAATTCACCATCCGCTCGCTTTCTATGCCGCCTTCTTTACGGTAGCGCCTAAGGGTCTGGATGCGCAGATCGTCATGGGCGGCAAATCCGCCGTCACCAAGACCATCGCGGAGATCGAGAACAACAACGACGCCACCCAAAAGGATGCGGACACCCTCTCCGCCCTGCAATTGGTCAACGAGTGTTTGGCGCGCGGCATCCGTTTCCTGCCCGTTCTTCTGAACAAGTCGGACGCATTCGCCTTTTTGCCCGAGGACGGCAAGATCCGTCTGCCCTTCTCATCCCTGCCCGGCGTGGGTGAAACCGCCGCGCAGAAGATCACGGAGGCGGCAAAGGAGGGCAACATCCTGTCCATTCAGGAATTGCAACAGCGCTCCGGCGTTTCCAAGTCGGTCATTGAGCTTCTGGAACAGCACGGCGCTTTCCAAGGACTGTCCAAGACCAATCAGATCACTTTTTTCTGATCTGTCCGCACTCTGTTTAAGAGCACCCCCGTCTGACCATACTCTCAGACGGGGGTGATTTATATATGGAGCTTTCGGTAACCAGATACGTCAACGGCGTCGCCGTGACCCGCGACCAGCTTCTTTCCGTGACCGTGCCGGATAACCGCTTCGGCGAGGCGGTGGCGCGCGCACGGGAGCATGAGGAAGCCATGCGGGAGGGACATGCTTCGCCCAAGTCTGCAAAATGAGCAGGCAGAACGACGCGCCGAGACACGCCGCCCTGTATATCCGCGTTTCCACCGATGCCCAGCGGGAGGAAGGCTACTCCATTGAGGCACAGCGGGAAATGCTGGAGGCGTACTGCGTTTCCAAGCAGATACGGAATACAGAGCGGTACGAGGACGGCGGTTTTTCGGGAAGCAACGTCCAACGCCCCGCCATGCAGCGTCTCATTGCAGACGTGAAGGCGGGGCGGGTGAGTCATGTCATCGTGTACAAGCTCGACCGCCTGTCGCGAAGCCAAAAGGATACCCTGTACCTCATCGAGGACGTGTTCAACCCCGCACAGGTCAGCTTTGTCTCCCTCAACGAAAACATGGACACCGCCACGCCCATCGGTCGTGCCATGCTCGGTATCATGTCCGCATTCGCCCAGCTGGAGCGAGAAACCATTCGGGAGCGTACCCGCATGGGCATGCGCGAGCGCGTAAAAAGCGGACTGTGGATGGGCGGCGGACGCGTTCCCTTCGGCTATGATTACGACCCCGAAAAGGGCATCCTTGTTCCCAACGAAAATGCGGAGACCGTCCGACAGGTCTACCGCCTTTACCTCGCGGGCTATTCCCTGTCCCGCATTGCGCGGGTGCTCGGACTGCGGTACGAGCGTCTGGCGGAGCAGATCCTCAAGCGGAAAACGAATTGCGGCATCATATACTATAACGGCGTGGAGTATGAGGG
>CABUHM010000308.1:0-1968 GCA_902491355.1 uncultured Eubacteriales bacterium | reverse complement strand
CTTTCCCAAAAGGTCCTTGACCGGGGTTCGGGGCGGCGCCCCGCGTACTCCTCGTACTTCTCGCGTTCCCCGCGCGTCCCGAATCAGTAGCGGATCCAGCCCACTGAGCCGAGCGCGAGGTCGAAGATGAGGAAGATGATCAGAAAGCCCGTGAGGGCGCAGGCGACGATGAATAGGAACATCTTGTCCCGCTTCAGGGAATCTGCGTGTTGTTCGGCGGCGTCCTTTAACTCCTTGATGCGTTTTTCGTAGGAATCCCGCAGGGCGTTCACTGCGTTCTTTTCCGCATCCCTGACCTCGGGCGCACCCGAGATCATTTCGTCAAGAGAGCCGCCGAGGGCATGTACGATCAGTGAGATGGTCTCCAGACCGGGGGTCGGCGGTTTCCCCGCTGAATATTTTGCGGATGGTCGAATCGGGTAGCTTGGTTGCGGCGGACAGATCTGCCCAGGACAGACCTGTTCGTTCTTTCAGTGTTGTCAGATAAGTTCGAATTGTTGCGGGTGTTTCTCCCATGTTTTACCAGTCCCCTCTCCGTATTTTACAGCGGATTCCAGAGCTTTACCACCCGATCGGAAAACTATGACAATTCCCTTTTTCGGCAAAATGTGCTATGGTAAGGACAGGCAGAGGACACCCGCCGCACGGCGTGTGCCGCACTATCGCCCATGACCGCATCCCGCCGAGATCGTTTCGGTGAGCAAAGAAACGCCAAGGTCAATTGTATCCTATTTTTGGATCGACGTCAAGGAAAAAATGTCGAATTAATAAAAAATCGTAAAAAGGCGTTCACATCCCGTCATGGGGTGAAACACATAAGTAACGGTTCTGCGGGGATCTGCCGGGGAAAGGAGAAGCGCATGAATCAAATAATGGAGGCAACCGTCAATATGATCGTTCGGTTTTTGAACGAGTACGGCACACAACTGCTGTATGCCGCGCTGACCGCGCTCGCGGGAGGAATCGGGGTTCTGGTACGGCAGATATTCACACGGCGCCGCGAGCGCCGAATCCGCCAAAAGGTGGTGCGGCAGTGCATGTGGGCGGCGGCGCAGGTGTACGGCGACCTGCCCGAGAAGGAACGGCGGATGAAAACGGTGTCGGCGATCTCCGAAGCCCTTTCGGATCGCGGCATCCGCGCCACCGAGCCGGAAACCATGCTGTGCATGTTGCAGGAACGGTATGCGGCGGCATCGGAAGCTCCCTCGGCGTCGGGGACCGATGTCGGAAGTACGGATGCGGCGAAAGCAGAGAATGCACATGTCGCGGCGGACGGACATCGGGCACGCGTGCCCCTGTCCAAGCCCTATTCTCCCGCTTAGCGTGCGGGCGTAACGTGTCGGTTTTCCGACCGAGACGGAAATTCGCATAATATGTGAAATAAATGAAAACGGGGGATCGGCTTTTTTTCGATAAATATTCAAAGATTGCGATTGCATTCGGGGTTCGGCGGTTATATAATATATATTGCTATCGAAGTGCATTTCAGACCGCCGCGGCGGGAAGCATTCGCATATCACCGACGGAAAAGGAGCCATCCCCAAGCATGAAGGAAATCAAACAGGCATATCTGACAGGCGAACGCGCCTTGTTCGGAGCGCACGATCTGCGCATCACGGACACCGTATTCGACGACGGGGAATCCCCGCTCAAGGAAAGCCGCAACATCGAGCTGGAAGGCAGTATGTTCAAGTGGAAATATCCGCTCTGGTATGCGGAAAATATCACGGCGCGCAATTGCACGTGGTTCGAGATGGGACGGGCAGGCGTGTGGTACACCCGAAACATGACCGCAGAGGACTGCGCCATAGAAGCGCCCAAGAATTTTCGGCGGTGTCACGGTCTGACCCTGCGGCGCGTATCCTTTGCCAACGCCGCCGAGACCCTGTGGCACTGCGACGGCGTGGTGCTGGAGCAAGCCGTGGCACGGGGAGATTATTTTCTCATGAACAGCGAGAACGTCACGGT
>CABUHM010000307.1:0-1968 GCA_902491355.1 uncultured Eubacteriales bacterium | reverse complement strand
TTCATGCTCTTCCATTTCATCACGCCCAACATCGACAGCTCCATCGGCTATTTCTTTGTGATTGTCCTCACGGGGACTGCGTTCCTGCTCCCCATCCGCATCCCGAAGCCCGGCTTGCGCGGTATTCTCATACTCATTACTATCGGTGTGGTGGAATTCATCGGTCTGTTCCTGTTCTGGATCATGCAAAAGAATGGGTTACGCTGATATGACGCAGACCCGCATTTCCCTGTCCGAGCCGATCCCCGTTCCGCAGGACAGCGCATTTCTTCGCTTTTTGTATCACACGCCGATAGGTCGGGCGCTCCTGCGCCTGCTTCGCGCGCCGTGGCTCTCCCGTCTGATCGGCGCATATATGGACTCCCGCCTGTCACGGGTCTGGATCCGTCCCTTTGTGCGCAAAAACGGCATCGATCTGTCGCAGTATGAGCCGCAGTCCTACTGTTCGTTCAACGACTTTTTCACCCGTCAGATCCGCGCGGAAAACCGACCCATAGACCGCTCCCCCGACCACCTCATCGCCCCCTGTGACGGATTGCTCTCGGCATATCCCATCACCGAGGGGCGCGTATTCCCCATCAAGCAAAGCGAATATACCGTGTCCGACCTCTTAGGCGACGACCCCATTGCCTCCCGCTACATCGGCGGGACGTGCCTTGTTTTCCGTCTGTGTGTCAATCACTATCATCGGTACTGCTATCCGGACGACGCGCAAAAGGGAGAGAATCACTTCCTCTCCGGCACACTGCACACCGTTCGTCCCGTTGCTCTGCGCGCCTGTCCCGTTTTCTGCCGCAACGCCAGAGAATATACCGTGATGGAGACGGCGCATTTCGGGAAAGTGACCCAAATCGAGGTGGGCGCCATGCTGGTGGGCAAGATCAAAAACGACCACGGAGCATGCCGTGTCACGCGCGGCACCCAAAAGGGCATGTTCCTGTACGGCGGCTCCACCGTCGTGCTCCTGCTCGAAAAGGATGCCGCATGCGTCCCCGAGGCACTTTTCCGCGCAACGCAGGAGTCCTGTGAGGTGCCCGTGCGCATGGGCGAACCGATCGCCCTCCGTCCCGCCGCCGTCATGCAGGACTGAGGCTGTCGGCATTTTCCCGCCCTTACCCAAAACCCAAAAAGCCGTATGCATTTCTCCGCCGTGGGAGAATGCATACGGCTTTTTTCATTAGCTGACCTGTGCCCGATCGGCGCAGGGTACTCAAGGGTGCTTATTTATTTTTAATGGCTGACCAATACTGCGCGGCGGCTTGCTCCGCCTTGTTATCGGAGGGATGATAGTAGACCTTCCCCACAAGATCGTCGGGCAGGTACTGCTGACGGACATAGTGCCCGGGATAGTCGTGCGGATACAGATAGCCCGCGTAGTCGTTGGAGGGACGAAGATGGGGCGGGAGGTTCTGCCCCTTTCCCGCATCGATGTCCGCCTTCGCCGCGGCATACGCCATGTGAGAGGCGTTCGATTTCGGTGAGGTGGCAAGAAGCACGGCGGCATGTCCGAGCGGAATGGATGCCTCCGGCATGCCCAGATCCATGGCGCTTTCCACACAGGCGCGGACAATGGCGGGCGCCATGGGATAGGCAAGCCCGATGTCCTCGGAGGCAATGACCTGAAGCCGACGGCACGCGCCGCCCTCCAGTATTTTGGCAAGATAAAACACGGCGGCATCGGGGTCGGAGCCGCGAATGGACTTCTGCAGCGCGGAAAGCAGGTCGTAATGCACGTCACCCGCCTTATCGAAATTGCCCACGAGCCGCGCAAAGGAGCTTTCCAGACGGGAGGCGTCCAGAACACCGTCGCAAATGTAATAGGCGTTTTCCAGCATGTTCAGTCCGCGACGCACGTCCCCCGCCGCCCATGCCGCAATTTCGGACAGCGCCTGCGGCTCGGCGGTCTTTTGCGTTCCGTTTTCACGGTTCAGCACCTCCAGACCGCGTTTCAGTGCGCGCACGATCTCG
>CABUHM010000306.1:0-1985 GCA_902491355.1 uncultured Eubacteriales bacterium | reverse complement strand
AACGAAGAGGTCAAGCAGGAAAATTCCAACAAGAACCCCACCGTCAACTCGGTTCAGCGCGACTACATGGCGGGCGAGGTATCCAAGGACATCACCATGCGTCTGCTCCTGCCTCCGGATATCGTGGAGGCGCACGAAAAGGGCATCATCCATTTCCACGACGCGGACTACTTCGCCCAGCACATGCATAACTGCGATCTGGTAAATTTGGAGGATATGCTCCAGAACGGGACGGTCATCAGCGGCACCATGATCGAAAAGCCGCACTCCTTCTCCACCGCATGCAACATAGCGACCCAAATCATCGCGCAGGTCGCCTCCAATCAGTACGGCGGACAGTCCATTTCCTTAGCGCATCTGGCGCCGTTTGTGCAGATATCGCGTGAGAAGATCCGCCGCGAGGTGGAGGAAGAGGCGAAGATCTTCGGCGTTGCGGGCGACGAGGCATCGGTCACCGAGATCACCGAGCGCAGGCTGCGCGAGGAGGTGCGCCGCGGCGTTCAGACCATCCAATATCAGGTGGTCACGCTCCTGACCACAAACGGACAGGCGCCCTTTGTCACCGTCTTTATGTATCTCGGCGAAGTGCGGGACGAGCAGACCCGTGCCGATCTGGCGCTGATCATCGAGGAAGTGCTTGAACAGCGTTATGTGGGCGTCAAGAACGAAAAGGGCGTCTATATCACCGTGGCGTTCCCCAAGCTGATCTACGTTTTGGAGGAGCAGAACATCCATCCCGACTCTCCCTATTATTACCTCACCCGTCTTGCCGCAAAATGCACGGCAAAGCGCATGGTTCCCGACTACATCTCGGAAAAGAAGATGAAGGAGCTGAAAGAGGGCAACTGCTTCCCCGTGATGGGCTGTCGCTCGGCGCTCAGCCCTTGGAAGGACAAAAACGGCAATTATA
Source organism: uncultured Eubacteriales bacterium (assembly GCA_902491355.1). Taxonomy (GTDB): domain Bacteria; phylum Bacillota; class Clostridia; order Oscillospirales; family CAG-272; genus UMGS2055. The sequence goes on along the minus strand of CABUHM010000306.1, from coordinate 1,075 downwards.
AGTTCTACGGCAGATTCAACCAGGGGGTCGTGACCCTCAATCTGCCCGACATTGCGCTGTCCTCGGGCGGCGACTTCGACCGATTCTGGAAGATCTTTGACGAACGGCTCGATCTGTGCTACCGGGCGCTGCTGTGCCGCCACGAGCGGCTGAAGGGTACGCTGTCCGACGCCGCGCCCATCCTGTGGCAGTACGGTGCCATCGCCCGCCTGCCCAAGGGAAAGCCCATCGACGAATTGCTGTACAACGGCTATTCCACCATCTCCCTCGGCTATGCGGGACTGTACGAATGCGTCCGCTATATGACAGGAAAATCGCATACCGATCCGTCCGCCACGCCTTTTGCGCTCGATATCATGCGCTATATGAACCGTGCGTGCGATAAATGGAAGGCGGAGACCTCCATTGCCTTCGGTATTTACGGAACGCCGCTGGAGAGCACCACCTATAAATTTGCCAAGTGCCTGCAAAAGCGCTTCGGCATCGTGGAGGGCGTGACCGACCGCTCCTATATCACAAACAGCTACCATGTGCATGTGACCGAGAAGATCGACGCCTTTGCCAAGCTGGCATTCGAGAGTCAGTTCCAGGCGCTCTCCACGGGCGGCGCCATCTCCTATGTGGAGGTGCCCAACATGCAGGACAATCCCGAGGCGGTGCTCAGCGTCATTTCCTTCATTTACGACCATATCATGTACGCCGAGCTGAACACCAAGAGCGATTACTGCCAGGTCTGCGGCTACGACGGCGAAATTCAGATCGTGGAGCTGGACGGAAAGCTGGCATGGGAGTGCCCGCACTGTCACAACCGCGACCAGAACAAAATGAACGTTGCCCGCAGGACATGCGGATATATCGGCAGTCAGTTCTGGAATCAGGGACGGACGCAGGAGATCAAGGAAAGGGTGCTGCACCTGTAATGCATTACGGAGAGATCAAAACGTGCGACATCGCAAACGGCCCGGGCGTCCGCGTTTCCCTGTTTGTGTCGGGGTGTACCCATCACTGCAAGGGCTGCTTCAACCCGCAAACGTGGGATTTTTCCTACGGAAAGCCCTTTACCGAACAGACGGTG
>CABUHM010000305.1:0-1987 GCA_902491355.1 uncultured Eubacteriales bacterium | reverse complement strand
CGGTTTTCCTTCTGCCATCGAAAATAATCGAAGGTGAAGCATTGACGCAAAATGCCGTTCAGTTCTTCCGTCGATTTTTGCGCGATCTCTTCGGGCGACAGCAGATATTCCACGTCTGCGGATACGTCCACATCGCGCAATTGCAGGCTGTTGTACAGCGGGTCGCGCAGGAATGCGCCGTGAGTGCGCACCATGACCACGGGCGCCTTGAGGTGCTTTAAGCATCTGCCGAGGCTGTCGGGCAGGGGCGTGGCGGTGCCGTCGAAGCTGTAGCTTGCCTCGGGAAACATGAGCACCGAGGTTTTCAGGGTGCGGAGACAATATTGGATGTCCCGCAGAAGATCCAGCTCGGGCACAAATTTCTTGGTGGGGATACACCCCAGCCGCCGCATCAGACCCTTTTTGCCCACAAAGCCGTCCGAGGTGCACACAATGTTAAAGGGACGGTGCCGAAAGATCGTGAACGCGATCTTCAGATCGAGAAAGCACGAATGGTTCATGAGGATGAGACACGGCTCATCGGCGCGCAGACGCTCCATACCGATCTCGCGGTGCCGAAAGTGTACCGCCTTCAGCTCCGACGCCGATGCCGCACGCACCGCCGCACGCAGGAGCGGGTCGGGATGCCGCGGCAAAAACGGAATTGCCTTGGGTAGAGAGAGCACCTTTTCGTATGACATGGTTTCGGTTTTGATCTTCATGGGATCACCGTCTTTCTCGATTTGCTTGTCCGTCACGGCTGTGCCGCGTGCGTTTGTGTCGGCGCGCGGTCAGGTGATGGAAATATTCATGCCGTTCAGGGTCACGTCCTGATCGGCGCGCACAAGTATGTATTTCACGCCGTCGATCACGCGCACGGTGACCAGATCGGGGCGTTGCGGATTCACACGGATGTCCACATCGGGCGTTTGCAGAGTGTACTTCCCCGGGTCGATCAGATTGCGCGGCGGTACCTCGGTGCCCACACCGAATTCCTCGTCGTAGCGGCGCGAGAAGGTCTCCACCTTCGCTTCCTCCACATCGCAGTCGCGCAGAACGCCCGATATGACGTCCTTGGAGATCAGAAGCGGCTCCCGCTCCCGCGACGCCTTGTGCTCCTCCATGAGATCGGAAAGCTGTTCGCGCACCGCCTCCGCTACCTCCATGGTGCATGCGTCCTCCATGGCTTCGGTGAGCACGGAGCGGAAGGTGGTCTTTTGCACCCCCGCCGGCATAGGCGGCTCGACGTGGAACACCTGCTCCATAAAGGTACTGCAATCGCGTCCGGTATCGCGCGTGTAAAACAGGGCGTTGTAAATATTTGCCGCCCGATCATCAAATGCGGGAAACAGAAATCCCGCCTCGGGCGCGCCGACCATCGAGCCTGCCGCAATGTTGCGGAACGGACTGCTCTCGCCCGTGAAGCCCAGCGCCGCCTTTCCCTGCTTGATGGGGCAGATGGCGCATATGATGTAACGGAACACCGAGGACGAATCCTCCTCCGCACTGCCGTCGCGGTGACGGTGGAATACGTCGTACCGTTCGCTCGCAAGCAGGATCAGGTAGCGGCAGTCTAAGGAAACCGATGCCGCGATCGCCTCGTACAGGCTTTCCAGAGCTTCGTTGTCCTTCAGCTCGGAATCCCGCAAAAGGGTCAGCCGCTGATGCTCCGTGCCGTGCAGAACGTCGTTGTTTGGGAACGCTACGTCGTACAGGTTGCGCCCCAGACCGCCCGAGAGCACCTTGCGCAGTACCCCCAAAAGCTCGTCCGTTTCCTCCTCGGTCATGCTCAGAAAGGACTGTGAAAAGCGTCCCGTGATCTCGCCGCGCTCGTTGACGCAACAGCCTTGGACACCCGATATGTTACTCTTTTGCGCGCGAAGCTGTCTACGCAGTTCGGCTACTTCTTTTTCGTTCATGCAATTGACTCCGTTCTGCCGCTCAGCGGCGATTTTTCAGTGGATGCGGGGATGAGGGGGTACGCGGGGGACGCGCGGGGCTCTGCCCC
>CABUHM010000304.1:0-2011 GCA_902491355.1 uncultured Eubacteriales bacterium | reverse complement strand
TGGATGAATCTTCTGTAGCAGTCCCAAGCCCATCTGGGGTTATTGGACTGCTCTGCGATGACGTTGACCACAGTCTCGTTCAGACCCAGGTTCAGGATGGTGTCCATCATGCCGGGCATAGAAGCGCGTGCGCCGGAACGAACGGAAACCAGAAGAGGATTCTTCTCGTCGCCGAACTTCTTGCCGGTGATCTGCTCCATCTTTGCGATATTTTCCATGATCTCTGCCTGGATTGCGGGATTGATCTGACGTCCGTCTTCATAGTACTGCGTGCAGGCCTCGGTGGAGATGGTGAAGCCCTGAGGAACGGGAAGACCGATGTTGGTCATTTCCGCAAGGTTTGCACCCTTACCGCCGAGAAGCTCACGCATATTTGCGTTACCTTCGGTGAAAAGATAAACATACTTCTTACTCATTTAGTAGGTACCTCCGAATATAATTTGTTGTAACATTCAACGCAACTTACATATTACCACACCCTTCAAATAATTACAACCAGTTTTACGATTATTTACAATTTTTTCAAAGAAAAAACGGCTATCCCTTGCAAAAATTCTGGTTTTGCCGTATAATGTTAAAGGTCCGCCGCTGTGCGGAGAAAGGAAGAACCCGAGCATGGCAAACATTTTCGATCTGTTCCGTTCCATCGAGCAGACAGACAAACAGGCATCGGGACCCGTGAGCGCCATTGTTGCGGGTCTGGGCAATCCCGGTGCGGAATACACGCATACCCGTCACAACATCGGATTTCTGTGCATGGACATTCTGTGCGACAGTTTGCACACAAAAACCGACCGCGCCCGTTTTCATGCCCTGTGCGGCGAGGCGTCGATCGGTCAGAACCGCGTGCTTCTCATGCGCCCGCAGACCTTTATGAACCGTTCGGGCGAGGCGATACGGGAGGCGGCGTCCTTTTACAAGATCCCGCCCGAGCGCGTATTTGTGATCTATGACGACGTGAGCTTGGACGTGGGCGTGATGCGCATTCGCACCAAGGGCAGTGCGGGCGGTCACAACGGCATCAAAAGCATCATCGAGCAGTTGAATTCGGATCGCTTCCCGCGCATCAAGATCGGCGTGGGCACGCCGCCCGCAGGCGCGGATCTGGTGAACTGGGTGCTGGGCACAGTCCCCGTCTCTCAGCGGGACGGCATCCGAACCTGCTTTGAGCACGTCCTGCCGGCGCTTGAGCTGATGCTCAACGGCGACACCGAGCAGGCGATGTGCCGATACAACGGAAAGGGCAACGTATGATCTTTGAGGGAATCCGCGCGGAACGGGAGTACGGTTCGGTTCTGCGCACCGTGCGGGAACAGCAGAAGGCGCGCACCAAGATGCCCCTGCTTGTGACCGGACTGTGCGAGGGTGCGCGGGCGGCGTTTTATGCCGCGCTGGCGCAGGATCTGCGTCGGGAAACGGGACGGGGCATTTTCCTGCTCCTGTCCGAGGAAAAGGAAGCGCGTCGGCTGACCGAGAGCCTGACCTCGGCGGGACTGCGCGTGCTGAACTGTCCGGCAAGAGATCTGGTTTTTCATAATATTACCGCCTCTCATGACTACGAGTATGAGAGGCTTTCGGCGATGCATGCGGCGCTGTACGGTGACTACGACATTGCGCTGGCGACCCCCGACGCCGCCCTGCAGTTTACGGTGCCGCCCGACCTTTTGCGGAAGATGGGGCTGTCCCTCTGCGTGGGCGAGGACTATGTTCTGTCCGAGCTGACGGCATGGCTCGAGGGTGCGGGCTATCTCCGCGCCGATTTGGTGGATGCGCCGGGACAGTATTCGGTGCACGGCGGCATTGCGGACATTTACCCGCCCAACTGCGCCGCCCCTCTCCGTCTGGAATTCTTCGGCGACACCCTGGACGATATGAACTGGTACGATCCGCTCAGTCAGCGGCGCACCGAGCCGGCGGACGGCGTGGAGCTTCTCCCCGCGCGTGAGATCCCCGTGGATGCGGCGGGACGGGAGAAGATCGCCGCAGCGATCCGCGAGCGCATGAAAAAGGC
>CABUHM010000303.1:0-2013 GCA_902491355.1 uncultured Eubacteriales bacterium | reverse complement strand
TCGGTTATGCGCGGGATGCGTTCGTTTTACGGCGGGCGACCACTGGTCGCCCGCTCCCCATCCATTGCACAGACAAAATCAAGACGTCAAAAAAGAGGCTTGGGATACGCACATGAACGTGTCGGAAATCGCACGCAAATTGTGAAAAGCAAAAAGGACACCCAAAAAAGCGGGTGTCCTTTAGTATCATCCGAAACGACTCAGTCCTTATAAGAATATGAATCGAAGAATGCGCGGGTATCGTTGAGAAATGCGTCGGCAATCAGACCGTGACCGTTGTAGGTCGGATGTACGGAGTCCCAGCACCAGTACGGAACGGGCGCGCGGAGGCAAGCCTGATCGAAGCGTTCCTGCGTTGCCACAAAGACCGCGCCGAAGTCCTGCGCCACACGGCGTGCGGCGGCGGCATTGGCGTGGACGTACTGCGCCAGCTTCTCATGACGCTCGGGTGTCATGTTGCCCGTGTTGAGGGTGAACGGCTCGATGATGATGAACTTCATATCGGGATTCACCGAGAGGCAACGCTCCAGAAGCAGACGGTATGTATTTTCGTAGACGTCGGAGTAACAGCCCTCGGGCGCATCGTAGTGACGGCAGGCATCGTTGATGCCGATGAAAATGCTGAGAATGTCGGGACGCAGATTGAGGGTCTCCTCCTGCCATCTGCCGTACAGCTCGCAGATATCGTTGCCGCTGACGCCGCGGTTCATGAATTCGATGTGGCGCTCGGGATAGCGGAAGCCGATGGAGGAAGCCACGGAATAGGCATAGGAATGACCGATGGTATGGTTGGGATCATCACCGCGACCGCGGTTGCCGTCGGTAATGGAGTCGCCCTGAAACAGAAAACGTGTCATAATGATTCCTTTCTGAAAGCCGTTGTCGGCAAAATTGACGGTATTTGCCGCACGCGGAGCATGTCCGCATGGGTGTTACCAAGATTGTACCACACCGACGCGCGGAATGCAACGCTTTTTTGGCATTTTTTCGTTTTCATGCGAAATCCGCCCGTCGTTGCGGCATCGCGAAAGTGCACCGTTCAGACGTATGAGGCGAAGGCACGCGCTGTTCAGCCGCCGAACACGCCCCATTCGGGAATGTAGCAGGCATCCGCCGAGGAAAGCTCCTGACAGTACCCCTCGATGCGATCCGCTTCTTCCACCCACGCGCACGCCTGTGCATATTCCTCGGGAGAGAGGGGCGCGGCAAGCTCGGGATAGCTTTGCTCGATGCCCGGGATGGGCGTGTACTGTCCCATCAGACTGAAAAGAACCTCACCGCGGCGGAAATTGTCGTTCGCCCATTCGATCACACGGCGGGTGTTTTCCGCCTGTCCCGGCAGGACAAGATGGCGGATGAGCACGCCGCTTTGCAGTATTCCGTCCTCATCGAGCCGATACGGACCGGTTTGGCGCACCATTTCACGGATCGCCGCCGCGGCGACCTCGGGATAGTCCGGCGCCGCCGAGTATCTTTGCGCCGGCTCGGACAGGGCATATTTCATGTCGGGCAGATAGACCTGCACCTTGCCGCAAAGGGAGCGCAGAGCGTCCATGCTTTCGTACCCGCCCGTGTTGTAGACCACAGGAACCGAAAAGCCGCTACCCACGGCATCCGATACGACATGCGCATAATGGGTGGGCGTCACAAAGTTGATATTATGTGCGCCGCGACGTATCAGCGCCGTGCACAGCTCCCGCAGACCCTGCGCGTCCACCTCACGGTAGCGGCCCGACGCCGCGCCGTGACAGCTCACCACCCGATTCTGGCAGTACACACAGCCGAGCGGACACCCCGCAAAAAAGACGGTGCCCGAGCCGCGTTCGCCCGAAATGCACGGCTCCTCCCAGTGATGCAGAGCCGTCCGCACCACGAGCGCGCGCTCTCCCATGCCGCAGTATCCGTGCGGACGCTCGACCCCGCAGTGACGGGGACATAAATTACATATCATAAGAATATCCATTCTGCCGCTGCGCGTCAGCACAAATAGGAATGAAAGCAGGCTGACAAGCG
>CABUHM010000302.1:0-2013 GCA_902491355.1 uncultured Eubacteriales bacterium | reverse complement strand
AGCCGGTAAGATTGAATACCGTCTGGATAAGACCAACATCATTCACTGCCCCATCGGTAAGGCGTCCTTCGGAAGCGACAAGCTCTCCGAAAACTTCAACGCTCTTATGGGCGCAATCGTCAAGGCTCGTCCCGCTGCCGCTAAGGGTCAGTATATCAAGAGCTGTGTGGTTGCTTCCACCATGGGCCCCGGCATTAAGGTTGCCACCAGCAAACTGCTCTGATTTCTGTCTCTTCGGAATCGGATCATTGCATGATATGAAAACCGCCGCGAACGTTCTTCGTTTGCGGCGGTTTTTTGTTGACCTGTTCGCATGCGTCACCGTGAGAAAGCCTCCTTTGTGTAAGGGGAGGTGGCACGGCGTAAGCCGTGACTGAGGGATTGCCTCGGTGCAAAAAGTATCTGTTACAATCCCTCAGTCAGCTCCGCTGACAGCTCCCTTTACACAAGTGAGCTTTATCGGTGGCACTATCCGTAGGCAGTACAGCATCTGCTGGATGTATGTGGCTTGAGGTACTAACGTAGCCCCGCGTCGGTTGCCGCCGCTCGAAGGGACGGCGGCTCGGACGGGAATCGGCGGCAGATTTCGTCTGCACGGTCGGCTTTGTAGGAGCGCCGCCGATTCCCTCACGCGCGCGATAAACCGCGCGCGTCCCGACGCGGGGCGCGAAGTTTGTGCAGATCCCGAAAAAACCGTAAGCCATCGGCGGATGATCGGCGATTGCCCGCCGAATATCGGCATATTGCACGGGTGTGTTGAATTGTAAACTGCCGCGCCCCGTATCGGCTCACCCCATTCGCATTCGCCGACGAAAAAGCTTCCCTGTGGAGAGGAGGCTGTGCGGCACGGGATAAATTGCGCATATGGGCATAATATCGTCACGGTGAAACGGCATAAATCACTGCACGGCTTCTTCCTTGTGAATGACGAGCAGCTTGTTGATCTCGGCACCCGAAAGGAAGATGATCATGCAGAAATAGATCCAAAGCATCAGGATCACCACGGCGGCAAGGGAACCGTACACATAGGAATAGTTCGAAAAATGGTCGATATACAGAGAAAAAACCCAGGAAAAGATGACCCATCCTGCGGCAGAAACGAATGCCCCGGGCCAGTGCATGCGCCAATTGGCAGTGCGCGCCATGCCCGTATATGCCATCCAGAAGAGCAGGGTCAGAAGTGCGAAGAATGTAGGCAGACGCAGAGAAAACACAACGTTGCCCACGTCCCGCGAAACCGAGAAATGCTCGACGAGCTGAGAAAATACCGCTTTGCCGAACACAATGAAGGCGACCACGGCGACCATGAATATTACAAAAAGCACGGTCATGATGAGGGAATAAAGAATATTGATCAGAAAGCCGGAGCGGGAACGTTTGCCGAAAATGTTGCGCACACCGTTTCCGATACTTTTGATGCCGCGCGCCGCCGACCACAACAGGGTGATGGCGGAGATCGAGACAACGGAATAATTGACCTTTCCGTACAGCTCATTCACGACCGAGGTAATGAGATCGGCGATCACGGGAGGAATGACCGAATTGACCAGATGAAGCGCCTCCCCCTGCAGATCGGGATAGATAAGCTGAACGGTATGCAGAAGCAGCATCACAAAGGGGACGGCGGAAATGGCAATAAAAAAGGATGCCTGTGCCGCATACACGGGAATCCGATCCGCGTTGAAGGCACCGACCACGCCCATAACACGATTTCGGATCTTCCTGACATTGATACTGGCGCTTTTCTTGGGCATGGGAAATCTCCTTTTGCAGATTGCGACTGCGTTGACGCGCCGCTCACCGTCAGTGTAACATGTTTTTCCGTATTTTGCAAGGGCGTCGGCAAGGAAAAATCCGAAAAATGTGAAAAAGTTCTTGCAATGGGGACAATAATCTGCTATAATAAGAAAGAGCAAGACACGAAATCGGGCCATACCAGCCGGGGAGATAGCGGTGCCCTGAATCTGCAATCCGCTCCAGCAGAGGTGGATCCCTTTTTTGAGGGCTGATTGC
>CABUHM010000301.1:0-2018 GCA_902491355.1 uncultured Eubacteriales bacterium | reverse complement strand
TGATGCCGCAGGTGCAGTTTTCGGCGGATGTGATCGCCGGCTTTCCGGGGGAGAGCGAACAGAACTTTACGGAAAGCCTGTCCTTTGTGCGGGAAGCGGAATTTCTGCATCTTCACGTCTTTCCGTATTCCAGACGCCCGGGAACCGAAGCCGCCGACATGCCCGATCAGATCGATCCGTCCGAAAAGGCACGCCGTGTCGCGCTTCTGTGCCGCATGGGCGAGCAGACGCGCGATGCCATATTGGCGCGTCTTGCCGCAGGGCGGGAAAACGTGACCGTGCTGACCGAGGAGACCAAGGACGGCTTTGTGCTCGGTCACAGCGAGGCGTTTGTCCCCTGCCGCATTCCGCTCCGCGACCTTTTGCCGTCACAGCATCGCGGGCAATTGGTCGCCTGCAAAATTACCGGATATCACGACGGCGCACTGACCGTCGCGCCCCGCGAATAACGGCAGACAAACCGTATCCATCACAAAAGGTGCGATTCGTACTTTCCCGCTCGGAAAATGCGAACCGCACCTATTCCGTACAGCCGATGTGCACATGTGTATCAATTTGTCAAAAAGCTCAGGCGTTTTCGGCGTTCTGCGCCTTTGCGCCGCCCGATGCGCGCGCCCGAATGAAAACGGACTTGAAGTCCGGATTGTACCGCTTCGACGTCAAATGGACGATCAGCTCCTCGAGCGATGCCACAGCGCCCACAAAGCAACCGAACAGGCAGATATAGAGGGGAGTGCCTGTCCACACCGAAAGATACGGAATGGCAAACACGCATACGCCCGTCAGCTTATTGGCATAGGTGTGCATGGAAGCAAACCGATGATAGCGGATACCCGCCGCGAGATAGGATGCCGTGCGGACCACCAGAATAAAGGCGACGCCGATCCAGATCCAGAACGGGAGATGATCCCACAGATAAGGGAAAATGCGAATGATGGAAACGCCGTAAAACAGAAGGTCGGCAATACTGTCGAGCACGGCGCCGCTGCCGGACTGGAGCTTCCAGTGACGCGCAAGCAAGCCGTCCAGAACGTCGCTGACGCCGCAGACGGTATAAATGATAAAATACAGCGGCGAAAACAGCTCGGAAAACACCAGAAAAACCGCGCCCGCAATTCTCACGGATGTCACAATATTCGGAATATGGCTTTTGGTGATACGCATACTCTATATGTCCCCCTGATAGTTAGGTACATTATATCGCCTTTTTCATTGATTGTCAATCCCCCATCGGGAGATTCGACGCGTTTTCCGCCCGTTTCCGCAGGAAAAACGGCAGGAAGGAGGCTGTTCGTTCGCAGACGCGCCCGCATCGGACGGCAACGAAGGGTACCGCCTCGTCAAAAAACGGTACCCTTCGTTGCGTGCGGCGTCGAACCGCCGATCGGGCGGGGACGGCAAACGCAAGCCGAAAGCACATGCTTTCCGCCTGCCCTTGTCGCATCAAACTGCACTTATCGGATCTCTACCCGAACCTTATCGTCGGCGGCGCTTGCCGCAGCCTTCATGAGCACACGGATGGATCTTGCGATCTTTCCGTGTCTGCCGATCACCTTGCCCATATCGTCCGGAGCCACATGGAGCGTGAGGACAAGCTCACTGCCCTCCCGCGCCTGCTCCACGGAAACCTGATCGGGTTCCTCGACGATGAACTTGGCGATGTCGGTCAAAATATCCTTCAGTTCCGCCATAGTATCCACCACGTCGACCTGAATCAGTCAATCACGTTGGATTTCTTCAGCAGTGCCTTAACGGTATCGGTTGGCTGTGCGCCGTTCTTGATCCACTGCTTTGCCTTCTCGCCGTCGAGATTGATCTCGGCGGGATCGGTCAGAGGATTGTAGTAACCGATCTCCTCGATGAATCTGCCGTCGCGGGGGTAACGGGAGTCAGCCACCACAATGCGGTAGAAAGGGGTCTTCTTGGTGCCCATTCTTCTGAGTCTGATTTTAACTGCCATGATTGAGTTCTCCTTGAATTTCGATTATTATTTATTGAAAAGGAAATTGAAATTTCCC
>CABUHM010000300.1:0-2018 GCA_902491355.1 uncultured Eubacteriales bacterium | reverse complement strand
GGAGCCAAAAACCGAAACCACCGCCGCATTTTCCCCCGTCGGAAAGACCGAAGAGAAACAGACGGCAAGCCCCGCCAAAAATGCAGAAATCGAGGCAGAAGCAGAGGCGGAACCCGTGACCGAGCAGACCACCGTTGCGGCAGAGCCGACCGAACCGCCGGTCAACGCCGAGGCGACACGGGTGGATATGCCCGCCGTGCATCAGACGGCACGTCCCTCCAACGCACAGTCTGCGGACGCACATGCCGCTCCCGCACCCGAGGAACCCGAAGCCCTCACCACTGATTTCACCTTGGATGACAGCATGTTCGAGGAATATGTCCCGTCCTGCCCCATGTTCTGGGGACTGTGCGCGACAAGCGCCATCCTGTGGATTCCCGTGCTCGCCGCAGTCGCTCTGCTCTACGGCTTGGTGTACGCCGTACTGGGCATCTCCATCGGCGTTCTGATCGCCGTTTTGGTGTCGGTGATCGTGTTCGGCGCAGGCTGCTCGCTGGTCGGCATTATCTACGGCTTTACACAGCTCACCATCGCCGCGCCCATCGCTTGGTACGAGATCGGTCTTGCCTTAGTCGTTGCTGGTGTATCCCTCGCGCTGGGCGTCCTGCTGTATAACGGCGCCGTTCGCTTCATGCCATGGGTCATCCGTCGCATGAACGTGTTCTCGCGCTTCTCACTGCGTCAGCTCCGCCGCTGGATCACCAAGCTGAAAAAGCTGTGTCTGACACAGGGCGAAAAGAAGTAACAGGAAAGGACGGTTATTCGGATGAAACCCACATCAATCATATTTCTCATCGTTGCCGCCGCACTGATCCTGTGCGGTACCGTGACCTGTGCCGTAGCTTCCGCGCAGGCAAAGGAGCAGGATATCGCACTGTTTGAAAATTCCGACGCCGACGGAAATTATGTGGTGCAATACGCGGTCACCGGCTCATCGGTCAACCGCATCGATCTGCGCCTCAGCGAAGCGACCGTCAACATCATCGGCGGCGCGCAAAGCTCTTACATCGAAATGTACAATTTCCCCACGAATTCCTATCGCTACTCCCAGACGGGCGGCGCGGTGTCGCTTGCGGATTCCGTGGACTTTACCGACCTGACCTCGATCTTTACCCTGCTGAGCGACGGTCTGAAATTTGACGGCATGCGCCAGTATTTCCGCTTCAATTCGGACAATGAGCGCGAAAAGATCGTCAATGTTTACCTTTCCGACACCGAAACCGTGAAGCGTCTGGACATCACGCTCGGCACGGGACAGATCATCATGAAGGAGTGCAACGTCGCGGCGGACTTCAACCTTAAGATCAATTCGGGCGACTGCACCGTGACCGAATCCAACGGCTTTTCCGCTCTCAACGCGGATATCGAGCGCGGCAATTTCAGCTATGACGGAGATTTGGTAAACGGCGCACTCCGCGTCACGCTCGGCACGGGCAACGCGCAGGTACGGGCATCCCGCCTCAATTCCCGCAATGTGGAGCTGGTGTGCAACGAGGGTGTCGTCAGCTATGACGGCAGTGAGCGCGGCTCGTCCTATTGCCCGCCCATGCTCGATGTCAGCACCGCGTTCCTGCAGATCACGGCATATCGGGGCAATATCACTGTGAGCTTCGTCGGCGAGTTTTCTCCCGTCAATCCCGACGCACCCGTAACCGATTCGCCCGTGACCGACGTACCGACCGATACCGCAGAGCCTGCTCCCGCCGCCTGAAAAAATCAAATCCAAATATCGGCAAAAACGGATCACGTCCGCAAAAAAAACGAAAGCGGCGTGATCCGTTCTTCTTTTTTCGTCCTTCTTTTTCGTTTTCTTTTTCGTTCCGCCCTTTGCTTTCTTTTCCACTCCGCTTTTGCTTCCCTTTTCGTTTCCAAATCGCATGCATGTATAATTCTGCGGTTTTGTGTCCATGCTATGCTTGTACCCAAATTTAGCAAAGGAGCGTGGATTGTATGCTGGACAGAATCGCTTTGATCCTCCTGATTATCGGCGGTGTAAACTGGGGTTCCATCGGCTTTTT
>CABUHM010000299.1:0-2019 GCA_902491355.1 uncultured Eubacteriales bacterium | reverse complement strand
TGACCATTCCTGCACAGAACTTCACGGAGGCGACCATGACCGACGGCATCGGTTTCGATGCCTCGAACTATGGCTACGCTGTGGTCGAAAAGAGCGATATGGTCTTTATCCCTGACCCGGACACCGCGCAGATCGACCCGTTCTGCGAGATCCCGACGCTCTCGATGACCGGCAATGCCATGATCATCGACTATCCTGCCAACCGTCCGCTCGATCAGTATGCGCGCGGCGGAGCAGTATATGCGTGACAGCGGCATTGCCGACACCATGCTCATTCTGCCCGAGTTTGAATTCTATCTCTTCGACGATGTGGCGTGGAAGGTCGCGCCGGACGAGATCGGTATGAGCCTTGACGCCGAGCAGGCACACTGGAACGGCGACATCAACGGCCGCGGCGTGATCGTTCCCCGTCAGGGTCACTACCATATCGCAAAGCCGCTTGACCGCACCTATGAGTGCCGCAGCGAGATGTGCCTGCACATGGAAGAAGCTGGCATTCCCATCAAGTACCACCACCCCGAGGTCGGCGGCGCGGGTCAGTTTGAGGTCGAGCCGAAGCTTGGCGAGATGAGCAAGATGGCCGACGCGAGCATGATGATCAAGTACATCATCCGCAACACGGCGCTCAAGTACGGCAAGACCGCGACCTTTATGCCCAAGCCCGTCTACGGTGAGGCAGGCAGCGGCATGCACGTTCATATGCTGCTCTTGAAGAACGGCGAGCCGGTGTTCTCCGATGACAACGGTTACTCTCACCTCAGCCAGGAGGCGCACTGGTTTATGGGCGGCCTTTTGAAGCATGTTTCCTCACTCTGCGCCATCACAAACCCGTCTACCAACTCCTTTAAGCGTCTGGTGCCAGGCTTTGAGGCACCCGTTACCGTCGGCTACGCCACGAGTAACCGCAGCGCGGTCATTCGCATTCCTGCCTACGCCAAGACGCCGAACCTGCGCCGCTTTGAGATCCGCAATCCGGACGCCACCTGCAATCCGTATTTCTGCTATGCGGCGCTGCTGATGGCAGGTCTCGACGGCATTGAGAACAAGATCGACCCGCATGAGAACGGCTGGGGGCCCTATGATGTGAACCTCTATACCCTCTCCGACGAGGAGAAGGCCAAGCTTCACCACCTGCCGACTTCGCTCGACGCGGCGCTCGACGCGCTTGAAGCGGATCACGACTACCTTACGCACGGCGGCGTATTCCCTGAAGCGCTGCTCAAGAACTTCATCGCTGCCAAGCGCAAGGAGTGCGCGGCGATGGCTGCCATTCCGCACCCCGCGGAGTTTGAGCGCTACTACAACCTGTGAGAATATTTCCAATGCAAAAAGAGAGCTGCCCCAGGGGCGGCTCTCTTTTTGCATTGGAACAGTTATCTTGTGCGGTGCAAAGCAGGGGCAAGATCAGATTAGTCAAAGGGGTTAAAGCCGGCGGTTTGCTTGTTGGCAAGGAAAACTTTTAAGAGGGTTCCGTCATCTTCAGCCAACTTTACAGTTGCACCTTCACCACGGAAGCTAAGACTTGCCGAAGGCGCGCTAAATAAAGTTTCACCGTTGATGGTATCAACATTCTTGGCATCTTCGAGATTTTGAATCATTTCAACAACAAAGTTATCATCAAACTTTTTCTTGCTTGTTACCGCAATATCCGTACGGTCATGTTTCGGAGAAGATGAAGCAGGACAGTGCAAATCGAATGGAAGCCTATATGCGGAGCACCATCTGTGGAAAGAAGCTGCAAAACGGTTAAAGGGTCAGATAAAGGGTCAAGCAGAAAAAAAGAAGTCCAAAACCTTACGGTTTCAGACTTCTCAGTGTCATGCGTGACCAATTTAGATACATGCTGAAAATAGGAAAAAACGAGAGCTGGAGCGGCTTTGAGCTGTTTCAGCCATATTTTTTTGCTTTCAATTTCCCATGATAGCGGAGAATCGATACTTCATGGTGTAATCCGCTTCCCATATCTCAAAGTCATCGGCTGCTTCATACAGCCACCAATCGATGTAGTCGTATTGGTCA
>CABUHM010000298.1:0-2026 GCA_902491355.1 uncultured Eubacteriales bacterium | reverse complement strand
ATTCCCCTTCGCGCGCGCTAAACCGCGCGCGCCCCGACGCGGGGCGCGAAGTCTGCACACCCTCAAAATACAATAATCCCGAGACACCGAAAGCACGGTGTCCCGGGATTTTGCAATAATTATATGCTCACAACCGCTTATTTCATCTTTATGGCAACAGAGGTACCGACAACATACGGAAGAGTGATCTTCGTGAAGCAATCACCCGTGACCTGACTGTCTGCGATAAAGCGCTCCTGCGCATGCAGTTTGTTGATTGCATAGTCGTTCACTTCACCGCCGTCCACACCGGGCTGACACCAAGCGTCCGCATTGGGCTTAATGGTATCCTGAAACAGCACGGTAGCATCCACCGTCGCATAGAATTCCTTAACAACGGGATTGATGTTGTAGCCGTGGTGCGGCATTTGCAGAATGTCGCTCTTGAGGTAACTGCCGAATCTGCGGAGCATGCTTTCGCTTGTTTCCTTTTCGATGTCGGCGGTCCAAAGGAAGGAACAGTCATCAATGGTCATGCGGAACACAAGCGAGGTGTTGTTGATGTTGGAGCTGTAGGATGCGGCACTGAAGGCAGTGTTGAGGATCTCAAAGCGCGCATTGGCAAGGTAGAAAACCTGACCCTCCTGCGGAATATACAGCGGCACATCGTCGCCGAACTTCTTCACATCAGCCAGGAACTTGTCGCCGGCGAGATAATAGTCGGTCTCGACGGTACGGAGAGGATGGGTATTCACCATCACCTGCTCCAAAACGACCTGATCTGCAAGACGTGAGGCAAAATCGCTGAATACTTGGAAATGATCCGGATGGTCGTGCGTCAGAATCCACGAGGCGATCACGTTCTTTCCGTCCTCGCGTCGGTTCATGGACTTCATGAGGCTGAGAATGCGGTCGGCGTTGGTGCCGTTGCCTTTTTCGCCGCCGTCAATCACGATGAAGCGTCCGTCCTCCAACTGCAGGAGGTAGCCCATGCCCCAGCTTCCGTCGCTCCAGAAATCGGGAACAAGCTGAATGATGGCGGTTTCGGCGATTTTGTTGTAGGTCTGCGGCTCGGGGCTCAGGGACACCTTCGACACATTGTCGATCACCGTGCGGATCTCGCCCGTAGCGCCGGTGTAATACATGTAGATGATCTCGCCCTCGCGTCGGAAGGTGACATATTCATTGTCGCCGATCTTGTTGACGGAGACCAGTTCACAGCCGGAGGCTTCCCATCCCTGACAATAGGTGCGGAAGCCCTCTGCGGTCTGTTCGTTTGCATAGAAGGTTCTGGTACCGTAAACACCCGCAGTGCCGCTCGGAACGCTTCCCTCGCAGGCAACCAGACTCTGACCCGAATAATACTTGAGAGGTCGCTCGCCTGCCGGTGTTGCGGCAAGAGGCGCCATGCCGTCGATGGCAATGACCGCACGCAGAGCCTTGCTCTCCACGGTACAATGGATCGAGGACACGTCCCGTGCGCTTTCCGTATAGATGCCTAGCTGATATGAAGTCGCACCGTCAACACGCGATACGATCTTTTGGACAAAGTAGCGGAAACCGTCGTCTCCCGTTACCTGTCCGCCGTCCAGACGGGTATGGTAGTAGCGGTAGATATCCTCGGTCGCCATCTCGTCGCTCAGCAGGTGATTGACATAGCGTGCCGAAGTGACCGCAGGAAGAAGCGCATTGAACTGCTCCGCCGTGATCGGAAGAACATAGAACTGAGACGCGCCGTCCTTCTGTTCGGTTGCCGGCTTGGTGAGATCCACGCCGCCGAGCAAGGCAAGCCGTGCATCGCCGGACAGGGTGATATCATGGAAAATGCCCGATTCTTCACAGGTGATGAGATTGATGTTGTCGCCGTAGAACTCGGGGTAACGCCCCTCCTCGGTGCCGGCGATAACGGAATTGACCGTGATCGCGATCGAGAAGGTTCGATTTTCGTTTTCCGCAGTGCAACGGATCACGGGCAGGGTCTGCTTTTCGTTGCTGTAAACGCCGAGCAGATAGGTTGTGTTTCCGCTTGCCCGCTCCACGATCTTGT
>CABUHM010000297.1:0-2037 GCA_902491355.1 uncultured Eubacteriales bacterium | reverse complement strand
TTCACTGCGTGGGACAGGCTCTCCGTATCCTGCTTCTTGTATTTTTGGGACTGGTGCTCATCGGCAATATTTACGTGGCTGTGGCGCGGAATTTTCTGGGGCGCAAAAACCCCACGGTTTTCGGGTTCACCGCATCAGTGGTGCTGACCGGAAGCATGTCCGGCTCCATTGAGGTAAACGATATTGTGATCACCCATCGGCAGGACAGCTATGCCGTGGGCGATGTGAGCACATTTGATGCAGGCGGCTCTTCGGCCACACATCGGATCATTGCCGCAGACGACGAGGGCTACCACACAAAGGGGGACGCAAACAACACGGCGGATATGATGCCGACAGAGCAGGATGCCGTGATCGGAAAGGTGATTCTTGTCATTCCTAGGATCGGCGCATTGTTCGGGTTTATCCGAACACCGCTCGGTATTCTATGCTTTTTGGGATTGACGGTTTTGATCGTTGAATTGCCGAGTATCGCGGCGCGTTTGAAAAAACGCGGGGATGTACAGTAAGTCCATAAAGGAGGCGGAAAATGGTGCGCAAAGCAGATAAGTCACAAAAGCAAAAATTCAGACTGCCGTTTTCTGCAATCATTATGTACCTTTCCTTGGCGGCAATTTTGTTGACCGGGGTCACGTATTCCAAATATGTGACCGGAACTACGACGGGCGATGCCGCACGGGTCGCCTATATGAAGGACATCTCTATCGAGGAAACAGGAAACTTTACCGAGCAGAACAAATGGATCATCCTGCCCGGCGTGGATATGGAAAAGAACGCCACCGTGCGTTTTGAAGGCAGTGAGATGGCGTGCTACATCTTCCTTCACATCAAAACGACGGGATGGACGAGAAAGAACACGAACACGCATGCGTTTTCCTGCCCCGTTGACAATACCGAGGCGCTTGCGTGGGAGGTTTCCTCAACATGGAGCCACCTGATCGACAACGGCACGGGCGGCGCGGTGTATTATTGTATTGTGAGCGCCAATACCACGTTCGATGCTGAGGTGCTCGGAAATAACGGCAAGATTACCGTCAGCCCCGAGCTGACCAGAACACAGCTCGAAACGCTGACCAAGAATTTGGGCAACGAGCTTACCATCGATATCGGGGCAATCGCGGTGCAGTATCACGGCATTTCGGACGAGTCGGGATACGCCGACGAGAAGGCACGCGCCCAAGCCGTATGGGATCTCGTGAAAACCAAGTAAAGACCCGCAGGGAGCGGAGGTGATACCATGAAACAGGCAAAAACAAATGTTGCGATCCACGGACATAGAAGGCTGATTTCATTGCTTCTATGTCTTGTTATGCTGTTAGGCGTACTTTCCGCATTCCCCGCTATTACGATCTCGGGCGAGGGAAAGCTGAGTGTAACGGTCATGCATGACGGAAGCGAGGTGGAGCGGCTGACCGTCCCCGAGCACGAAAGGGCGGAGCTGACCGCCGAATGCACCTCTTCTTCGGATGACATGCAGTACCAGTGGCAGATCTTAGCCGACCGACAGGCCGAAATGTGGGTCAATATTTACGACGCCAACTCACAGCGTCTTTCGGTCTCATATGCCCTGATTCAGGGGCTGATGGACACTTCCGGAAGCATCTATGTCCGTTGTCGCGTGACCTCCGTCGAGGAGGAAAGCATCTCGTCCCCTGTATGCGTGACCGTGGAATACACGCCCATCCTTGCCTACGGGAATGAGACGGGACGTACCTCCGCGTCCGCGACCGCATCGGTATCCGCCTCAAAGCAGAGCATCCTCAGAGCGTCGGCGCAGACTGCCGATGACGAATCGGACGAGCAGATGGTCAGTATCACCATCAATTACCTCGACGGTGTTTCCGGCTTGCCGATCTACAGTGCATATACGGGACATGTCAATGTCAGCGAGGTCGGCTATACCGCCAACGTCATTTCGCCTACCTATCTCGGCTACGCGCCGTTTTATAACGCTCAAACGCCGGACAGCACGATACCCGATGCCAGCGGCAAGGATCATTCCGCGCTCTTTCCGGATTCAGCGGCGACCATCCACCT
>CABUHM010000296.1:0-2052 GCA_902491355.1 uncultured Eubacteriales bacterium | reverse complement strand
AGACCGCCCGCCGTATGATCGACTTTTTGCTCGGCGTGGTCTACACCATCGAGGGCGACATCAAGAAGGTCGCCGCAAATACATGGGTCATTACGCCCAGCAACGTGGATATGTCGCTGGATCAGCAGCAGAACCAGAACCGTCAGAATATGCAGAATAACAATTTCGGAATGTGATCGCCCGACCTTCACATAACCGAACCGTGCTTGGGGAAACGGCGTTTTTTGCCGTTCCCTTTTGCTGATTTTTGAGACGTGGTGCACAATTATGCAGTTGATGTTGTATTTTTTGGCGCAGACTGTACAGGCGTTTTTGCTTGTGATGCTTGCAATGATGCTGATTCGGGTGGTGCTCAGTCTGCTCATGCCCGAACCGCGCGGCGCGCTTTCCGTATTTGTGTACAACGTCACGGAAACGGTGGTGCTTCCCGTCCGCGCCGTGTTTGATAAATTCGGATGGCAACCGTCCATCCCGCTCGATGTCCCGTTCATGGTGACCTACTTTCTTTTGCTGGCGGTGCAGGCGCTCCTGCCCACCGTGCATCTGTGAGCGCCATGGAGAGCGGATATACCGAGGCACGCCTGCGTGAATTGCTCCGCCGTGCCGAAAACGGCGCTCCCGTATCCACCGATTTTCTGAATCCCGAGGAGCAATACCGCGTTGACCGTCTGCTTGCTTCCATGGTTCGCGACGACGTTCGGACGGTGTATTGGGGCGGTTGGGAGGATGCGGAACGGCAGAAGCTGTTTTTGCTCCCGTCATGGGTGAGCGAGGAGGACTGCGTCAGCATTCCGCAGGAGGAGATCGGCGCGATCCGTATCACGGGGAGCGCCTACCGCACCCTTGAGCACCGTTCCTATCTCGGCGCCGTGCTTTCTCTGGGCGTGCGGCGTGAGCATCTGGGCGATCTTGTACTGCCCGACGACCGCGGTGCCGTGCTCTTTATGAATGCCGCGCTCGTCCCGTTTTTTGCACAGACACCGTGCCCCTTGGAGCGCGTGGGAAGCGATTGCGTCCGCGTGACGGCGCCCGTCGTGCTCACCGAGCCGTTGCCGAAGCGTACCTACGAAGCCTTTTATGATACCGTTGCCTCTGCCCGTCTTGACTGCGTTGTGGCGGCGTTTGCCCGTCTTTCACGCGAAAAGGCGCAGAATTTGGTGCAGAGCGGCGACGTGCAGTTGAATTATGCAGAAGAATTGCGGTGCGATGCCGCAGTCGGAGCGGGGGACATCGTGTCCGTCCGCCGTTGCGGGAAATTCCGCATCGATCGGATCGAGCCGAAGGCAAAAGGCTCACGGCTTCGATTATTTGCCGATAAATACAAGTAAGGAGTTGTTCAAATGCTGCCTCCGCATGAGTTGAAAAAAACCGATTTTACGCGCGTTGTCCGCGGCTATAACGCCGCCGAGGTCGACGAGCATCTTGATTTTGTGATTGAAAAATACACCGAGCTGTATCGAGAGAACGACGCTCTGGAGCAGAAGCTCCGCACGGTCACATCTCAGCTCGAGGTTCTGAAAAAGGACGAGGAAGCCATCCGCGGCGCGCTGATGAATGCACAGCGTGCGGGCGCGGCGATCGTCGCCGAGGCAAATGAGCGCGCGGATGTGGTGATGCATGCATCCAAGACCAATTGCGATAAAATCCTGTCCGATTTTCGCGCGGCGATCCGTACCGAGCGTGCCGAGCTTGTGGCACTGCGTGAAAGCGTGAGCCGCTATAAGGCACAGCTTTTTGCCATGTATCAGCAACATATCGAGTACATTGCCGCACTGCCCACCGAGGCGGACGATATCCCGTCGGAGATCCCGACAGAGGAGCAGTTGGTCGCCGATGTGATCGATGATATCAAGTCGGATATTACCGAAAATCTGATCCGCGGAAACGGTGCAAAGGCCGAGGAAGCCGAAAAGACCGCTCCCGCAGAGCCTGCGCCGACTGCCGAGCCGTCACCCGCCGAGAGCGTCCCGACGGTCGACGGAGACGGGAAAGATGCCGCTCCCGCAGTCGGCGCCGACGAAGAGGGCGGGGAAGCGATACAGGACGGACATG
>CABUHM010000295.1:0-2053 GCA_902491355.1 uncultured Eubacteriales bacterium | reverse complement strand
CCAGGGAGAGGCGCACGATGTCCATGCCGATCCGATAAAAGGACTGCAGGCATCCCGCCTCCTTCAAGGTGTACATGCCGTTCTTTTCGTACAGCTCGAACTGATTGTAAAACAGCGGGTGGATGATATTCCGATACGGAGAACGGAGAGAACGCACACCGCGGCATCGCACCGAGATCTTGCCGTGCTCCACGGTCAGCACATTCACAATGAGGTCGTTGTCGCCGTAAGTCGTCTCCCGAAGAATCAGCCCGCGGCAGGAATCGATCATGTCCGCTCAGTCTTCCTTCTTATAGCCGAAATTGCTGACGCTCACCGTGCTGTCGCGCCAGTTTTCACGCACGCGCACCCAAAGATCCAGATGCACGCGACACCCGAAGAAGGCCTCCATGTCCTCCCGCGCATACGTGCCGATACGCTTGAGCTGTTCGCCCTGTTTGCCGATGAGCATACCCTTGTGTGTCGCCCTCTCGCAGTATATCTCGGCGCGGATCACAAGCACGCCGCGCTTTTCCTCAAAGGACTCAATGACCACGGCGGTGCCGTGCGGAATCTCGTCCTCCATGGTGCGCAGGATCTTTTCACGGATGATCTCGGCGGCGATCTGCCGCTCGGGCTGATCGGTAAACTGGTCGGGCGGGAAGATGAATTCGCTCTCGGCTAAGAAGTGAGACGCCTCCGAGAGCACGTCGGCTACCCCCTCCTCGCGCAGGGCGCTCACGGGCACCACGGCGGCAAAGGAGAAGCGCTCCGCATACAGGGCGATGGTGCGCCCCACAAGATCGCCGTTTGCACGGTCAGTCTTATTGATGACCAGAATGGCAGGAAGCTCGTCCCGACGGAATCTGGCAAGGAGCTGTTCCTCGGTGGGGGAGATCTTGGCGTTCGGCTCCACCACCAGAATGGCGCAGTCCACGTCTCCTATCGCACCGCTGACCGATTTCACCATGTAATCGCCCAATTTGGTGCGCGGCTTATGCAGACCGGGAGTGTCAAGAAATACATACTGGTCGTCCCCCTGCGTCAGGATCCCCGTGATGCGGTTACGCGTGGTCTGGGGCTTGGCGGAGGTGATGGCGACCTTTTCGCCCGTTAAGGCGTTGAGTAACGTGGACTTGCCCACATTCGGTCTGCCCACGATTGCAAAAAATCCTGTTCTTGTCATATTGCTTTGATTTCCTCGTGTTTTTACAGCTCTGAATTGATGTATCCGATGCATCCCGCGCGGATCAGTCGCGTCCGATCCCCATTTTCCGCAGGATCGCCTCCTGATGGGCGAACATCAGCTTTTCGTCCTCTTCCGATGTCTCATGGTCATACCCGAGCAAATGGAGAACCGAATGCACAAAGAGGAACGCGACCTCGCGACGGAAGGAGTGTCCGTACTCCTGCGCCTGCTCCTGCGCCCTCTCCAGAGAGATGACGATATCGCCGAGCAGATCCTCGTCGTCCATGGGAAAGGACAAAACGTCGGTGGGACGATCCACATTCCGATATTCCCGATTCAGCGCATGAATCTGCTCGTTATCCACAAAGGTCAGCGAGACCTCAGTTCTGCCGCGGAAGCCCTCATAATCCAGCGCCGTGCGCAAAAGTCTGCCGCACAGCAGTAACAGAGCGGGCGTGACCGGTTGCTTGTCCTGACGGTTGGCCACGATGATCGTATGGCGGTTATGCACCGTTGCCGTTTCAAATTTCATAATGACGAACGTTTCCTTTCATTTCGTTGTGCCGTTCGTGTCGGATACAGGCGCGGACGCTTCGCCGTCCCTCTCCGCACGGTCGTATGCCTCGATGATCTTCTGCACCAGATGGTGACGCACCACATCGCGTCCCGTAAAGGTGTGGACGGCGATGCCGTCGATGCCGGAGAGCAGGCGAACCGCGTCGGCAAGACCGCTCTTTTTGCCCGACGGCAAATCGGTCTGGGACAGGTCGCCCGTCACCACCGCTTTGGAGCGGAAGCCCAAACGGGTGAGAAACATTTTCATCTGCTCCTGCGTGGTATTCTGCGCCTCGTCAAGGATAATAAAGGAGTCGTCCAGGGTGCGTC
>CABUHM010000294.1:0-2080 GCA_902491355.1 uncultured Eubacteriales bacterium | reverse complement strand
CCGGCGCGCGGGGGCGGATTGCGGGAGCCTCACATGACGAGACTGCGGGTGACGAAATCCTCATTGGGCTTGGACGGTATGATGGAGTGCGGGTGATGGTCGCAGTTGCGCTTTCCGATCATGGAAATCACACCGCCTGCGGCACGGAAGCGATTGTAAAAGGGAAGGGCGTTTTCCTCAAACGGGACGATGCGGTCGCTGTCGCCGTAAACGATCATCACGGGCAGACCAGTCGCCGCAAGATCCTCCGCGTGCTCCAACGGGTGGTCGCGGTATTCCTTTCGGAAGGTTTCGGTGTCAGGATAGCCGAACACGGCGGGAAGCTGATTCCAGCAATGGGGGTCGCCCACACCCGTCCCAAGCCCGCCGGGCCACGAGCAAAGGTTCAGCACGGGGGCATCAAGATAGAGGGAGGAGCAGTGGTCGGGATGGGCAAGCGCATATTGAACGGCATAGAGCGCCCCGCGCGAAAAGCCGAACAGGGACGGTCTTTTGTGCAGTCCGTATTCGTTGACGGCAACCTGATAAAAGTCCTCAAAATGACGGACGGATTCGGGACAGCCGTACATGTCACTGCATTGGGTATAAGCTAAGTGCCAGCCCTGATGGAGCAATTCCCAGTCGGCAAAATCGAAGGCGCCGAAAAATTCGGTTCTCCAGACCCACGGCTTATCGGGAAGGGATTCCTTGGGGCA
This sequence comes from uncultured Eubacteriales bacterium, assembly GCA_902491355.1. Classification (GTDB taxonomy): domain Bacteria; phylum Bacillota; class Clostridia; order Oscillospirales; family CAG-272; genus UMGS2055. Next base: position 1,385 of record CABUHM010000294.1, on the reverse strand, counting down.
CACGATAAAGCTCTCACGTCCGTTGATCTCAAAATTCAACTGACGGAAGCCTCTCCAATCTGTTTCTTTCATAGCGGTTCTCCTGTGTTATAATAATTTTTGGTGTTTTAAGATATTTTTATGATAATCGGAGCGAAATCGGCAAAAACTAAACCGCAGAACAAAATGCGGAAAAGGAGTACCGATCGTGACCGAACTGTATCAAGCAACCGTAAAGCGTCTGGACGACATTCTGCGCCCCGACGATTCCTTTGACCTCATTCGACGGAAAATGATGGTGGCACAGAAGTATGAGGCGACATTATACTATATCGACGGCTTTGTAAAGGACGAAGTGACCGAAAAGCTGATGGAATACTACGTAAAAGCGCCCGATCTGCGCGCCATCCGCGTCAACCTCCCGTACACCGAGATGGAGGAAAGCGCCGATTTCAACCATATGGTGACCATGGTGCTGTCGGGCGCCACGGTCATGGTGGTGGACGGCATCGACAATGCGCTGGTGATCGACACACGGGAATATCCCGTGCGGAGCATCGAGGAGCCGGAAAACGATAAGGTACTGCGCGGACCGCGCGACGGCTTCACCGAGACCCTAATCTTCAATACGGTGCTTGTCCGACGCCGCATCCGTCACCCCGACTTGGTGATGGACATTCACAGCGTGGGGGAAATGACGCGCACGGACGTGGTGATCAGCTATGTGCGCGGAAGAGCGGACCGTGCTTTTGTGGAAAAACTGCAAAAGCGTTTGGACGGCATCCGCGTGAAGGCGCTCAATCTCGGGCAGGAGTCGTTGGCGGAACTTCTCATTCACCAAAGATGGTATAACCCGTTTCCCAAGATTCGCTATACCGAGCGTCCGGATGTGGTCAGCGCTTCGCTGATGGAGGGAAACGTGGTGATCCTGTGCGACAATCAGCCCTCCGCCATGATCCTCCCCACGTCGATCTTCGACTTCTTGCAGGAAAGCGACGATTATTACTTTCCGCCGCTTGTGGGCAGTTATCTGCGGGTGTTGCGCCTGTTCATTTTTTTGGCGACCCTGTATCTTACACCGATCTGGTATCTGCTGACCCGCTACCCCGATACCATTCCTGCATCGCTGTCCTTTATCCGAATCGAAGAGATCCCGCAGTTTCCCGTGCTGGCACAGCTCTTTTTGGTGGAGATCGTGGTGGACGGTCTGAAAATGGCTTCGCTGAATACGCCGAGCACGCTGTCGAAGTCCCTGTCGGTGGTCGGCGGGCTGATTTTAGGCGACTTTGCGGTGCAGGTGGGATGGCTGATCCCCGAGGTCATCGTATATATGGCGTTCGTCTCCATCGCCAATTTTTCACAGGCAAGCTATGAGCTGGGATATGCCCTGAAATTCATGCGGATGG
>CABUHM010000293.1:0-2086 GCA_902491355.1 uncultured Eubacteriales bacterium | reverse complement strand
ATACCGGAAGAATATCAAAACGATTAAAAGTCAAAGACATCACAAGACGGGAGGGAAAATCAATGAAGCATGTGCGAATGATCGGAATTCTTTGCATTCTGGCGGCGGCTGTATTCTGCTTTACCGGTTGCGGCTCCATCGCGGGCAAAAACGCCTTCCGTGAGAAGGTCGAATTGTTACAGGGCATCGACAAGGACGCCGATGAGGCATACGTCTTAATGAGCAGTGACGGCGAAAAGCTGTATTTTGTAGGACACACGGAAAAGTTCGGCTTATTCTACGGCGTGTCAACGGCTGAAAACGGCGATTTTGTTTGCGGTAACGAACGGGTGACCCTTCGCAGGGAAGAAAACGGCTGGAGCCAAGCTCCCACCCAAGATGCGGATTTTCAGGAGAAATATGCAACCTCATTGCAGGAAGTACGTCACTCCGTGCAGTGGCTGTCCGAAAATGCGGTTAAATTCGGCAATTATCCGACTAAATGGTTTGAAATCAATTATCCGTTGTACTCATACCCCGAAGATACAATTTATCAGGTTTCCCTGCAGGACAAATCCGCCGACTTCGCTTACCTTTCATTGACAGACAATGGAGGTACCGTTCTGTCCTGGAATGTGCTCGATTCCTGGGACAATCAACCGTTTGTATTATGTTTGGTTAGCAAAAGCAACATAAACGATTCGTTTTTCTACTCTACCGGATTGCCTTCGGACATGATTCCGGAATTATCCGACCTACTGCAAAGCCATGAATAACGCAAACGGATCAATCCATCAATGATACTATCGGAGAAATGAAGGATGAACCTCAAAATGCAAAAATCGTCAAAAGCAAAAAAGTATATCGCTACCGTGATAGCGTTAGTGCTGTGCGCCTCTGCGTGCTCCTGCGCGAAAGCGGATCCGCCGCAAAACACAGCGCCGGAGCAGGATTCGGGTACGACCGTGACCGATCAGGTGTCCACGCCCGACAATCAGATCCACAAATACTGTGTGATCGATTCCACCACAGGCGATTGGTTATATCTGCCGTTCCACCGCGCGGAAAACGTTCCCGAGGACTTTATCGCGTCCGTGGCAAATAATCCCATCGATTCCGATTGGGACGCGCTGTCGGAATCGGTGGAGGGTGACTACGCACTGCTGAGACCGCACCTGGAAGAGTATTCTGCACTTTGGGATGCGGAGACTCAAAAGGCTGTGGATGATCTGTGCGAAGCGTTGGGAGAGGATTACAGACAGACCGTGACCCAATACGTCGAGGCGCGCCGTTCCTTTGTCGATGCTTTTTATTGGGATTTGATAGATGCGATCGGCGCCGGTGGGTTTATCGGTACATACACCTCGTATGCCATAGCTCAGTTACAGCTCGACGAGCAACGGCAAACCGTGTTCTATCTGAAGTATCTGCGGTATGTTTGGGAGGTCGCAACCGATGATTCCACAGGTGCGTCTAAAACGTACCTGCATTCCGGCACTGCGCCGTCGGCTACCAAGGAGCTTTGGGTCATTACCGCAACGGACGGACTGCCGGTCCGCACATTTGCCTCGCCGTCACTGACCTCAAAAAGCGGAGACGACTATGCTTCGGCAATGGCTGACAACCCAATTGACCAAAATCCCGAAAACACCGTGCAGGCATGGCGCGATGAATTGTCCTGCGCCGTGTCTTTCCTGAACAACACAACGTCGTGCACCGATGCGCAAGCCCTGTACGACAAGTATGCCGACATGGCAAAACAGGAAAAGGGCATGTTGGACGCGCTGTCCGCCTTGCAGTGCATTCCCGCCGAAACCGATTTCGACTACCGCGCGGAGCGTCGAATCGTCCTGTACCTCAAGTACCTCGGATATGTGTATGAAACGCAATTTCAGGACGAATGCAATAATGTGTCGCTTTCCTTTGCGGCAAATCAGAACAAGGATCGGTGACATAAATCGCGATATCGGATAGCGTTCCCGCACTTGTTCGAAAAAAAGTGAAAACAGACAGCCCCCGGGATATCGGCGAACGGTATCTCGGGGGCTGGCAGATTGTCAAGCAAGTGCAACACCAAAAACTTCAGCAGGAGAGAGCCAACCAAGGC
>CABUHM010000292.1:0-2113 GCA_902491355.1 uncultured Eubacteriales bacterium | reverse complement strand
CGCTTGTCAGCCTGCTTTCATTCCTATTTGTGCTGACGCGCAGCGGCAGAATGGAGATTCTTATGAATTTCAGCGACCAATTGCATGCGTACATGAAGGCGCTTTCCTGCTCGGCGCGGGACATTTGCGACGCCTCGGGCATATCCGCCGCATCCTTCAGCCGCTATAAAAACGGCGAACGGATACCGGAGCTTGGCACCAAGGCGTTTGACGGGCTGTGCGATGCCATTGCCGGGATCGCCGCGCAGAAGAGCATGACCGACATCACATCCGATTCCGTGCGGGAGTCGTTCTTGGCTTGCGAGGATTTTGTCGCGACCGATAAAGAGGTTCTGCGTCAGCACTTCAACATGCTCATTTCCGCACTGAATATCAATCTGACGCGTCTGTGCCAGTATACCAACTATGATGCCTCCGCCATCTTCCGCATCCGCAACGGTTCGCGCAAGCCCGGGGACGCGGAGCAGTTTGCCTCCGCCATTGCGTCGTTTGTATCGCGGGAGATGAGCGCGGTGTCGGAGATATCAGCGGTCGCGGAGCTGATCGGATGCAAGCCGGAGCAGATCTACGATCTTTCGGTGCGCTATACCAAGATCAAAGGCTGGCTTCTGGAACAGCCGATGCAGGAAACGGGAAATGACAGCGTTTCCGATTTTTTGAGTAAGCTGGACGAATTCGACCTGAACGAATACATCAAGGTCATCAAGTTTGATCAGCTCAAGGTGCCCACCGTGCCCTTTCAGATCCCCTCCTCCAAGACCTATTTCGGGATTCGGGAGATGATGGAGAGCGAGCTTGACTTTTTGCGGGCGACCGTGCTTTCCAGATCCATGGCGCCTGTCACCATGTACAGCAACATGCCGATGAAGGAAATGGCGAAGGATCCGGAATTCCCGAAAAAATGGATGTTCGGCATGGCAATGATGCTGAAAAGGGGTCTGCACCTCAACCAGATCCACAACATCGACCGCTCCTTTGACGAAATGACGCTCGGACTGGAGAGCTGGATCCCCATGTACATGACCGGACAGATTTCGCCGTACTACTTCAAAAACGCGCAGAACAACGTGTTTCTGCACTTTTTGAAGGTGTCGGGCGCCGCCGCGCTCTCAGGCGAAGCCATCGCAGGCTGTCACGCGGACGGCAAATATTATCTCACGAAATCCAAGCGGGAGATCGCCTATTATCAGAAACGGGCGGACGACATGCTTGCCAACGCCTATCCGCTTATGGACATCTACCGCAGTGAGCGGGAAAAAGAGCTGAACACCTTCCTGCTTGCCGACGCGGGCAAAACGGGCAGACGGCGCAGTATTCTCTCTACCCTGCCCCTGTACACCGCAAGCGACGAACTGCTCGACCGCATCCTCACGCGGCACGACGTCAAAGCCGAACGGAAGGACGCGATCCGAAAATATGCTTCTGCACAGCGACAGCGGGTACTGTCCATCCTTGAAACCGAAACCGTGGAGGACGAGATCCCGACATTCTCACAAGAGGAATTTGCGAAAAAACCGCCCGTGCTGGAGTTATCCGGCGTGTTCTGCGAAACCGACATTCCGTACAGCGAGGAAGAATATGCGGCGCATCTGGACGAAGCCCGGGCGTTTGCGAAGAACCATCCGAATTACACCCTGAAGCAGGGCACGGCGCACACATTCCGCAATTTGCAAATTTTCATCCATGAGGGGCAGTGGGTCATGGTGTCAAAAGGGAAAGCGCCCGCGATCCATTTTGTGATCCGTCACCCGAAACTGCGCGACGCAATTGAAAACTTCATCCCGCCCGTAACCGAGGATTGAGGTACGTGCGAAGCCCCGCGTCGGTCGCCGCCTGCCGAAGGCAGACGGCTCAGACGGCATCGGCGGCGGATTTTACTTGCACGGTCGGTTTTGCTCAACTGCCGCCGATGCCCTCACGCGCGCTAAACCGCGCGCGCCCCGACGCGGGGCGCGAAGTCTGTGCATCCCCAAAATAGATAACCACCCGAGATACCGCCGTTCGGTATCTCGGGTGGTTTTTGTATGGCAGATCCGCCCCATAATTTCGTAAAACATCGCCTCGGGAGGGCGGGCGACCGCTGGTCGCCCCTACTACGATGTAAAGACTAAAA
>CABUHM010000291.1:0-2122 GCA_902491355.1 uncultured Eubacteriales bacterium | reverse complement strand
AAAAAGGCATTATGGCTTTTCCGAATGATTTGCACATGTTGTGAAATAAGGCAGAGAACGTCCGATTCGGGAAACGTTCTCTGCCTTTTGCTTTTCTTAAGTGTTTCGGGGACGCCGCAGATGTGTCAGCATCGGCGGTGCGTCCCCTGTCCGGGTGTCTTTTGTCAGAAAGGGCTGATTTCGAGGGAGGTATCGTCCTCGCCCTTGGTGATGGTACGGATTTCCACCGCATAGTTGCATCGCTCATTCACGACGACGGTGACGGTGTCACCCGCGCGATGTCCGAGCAGGGACTGCCCGAGCGGCGATTCCTTACTCACGTACCCGTGGAGGGCGTCCTGACGCAGGGTGGTCACTAGAACGACGGTGCGCGTCTCGTTGTCCTCGGGATAGTAAAGCTCAATGCGGTCAAACAACCCCACAGTATCCTCCGAGGAATGGTCGCTGATGACAATTGCGGTGTCGATCATGCGTTCCAGATAGCGGATGCGGCTGTTATTTCGATTCATTTCCCGCTTCGCCGAGGAATATTCAAAGTTTTCGCTGAGGTCGCCGAGTGCGCGTGCCTCCTGCACGATTTGAATGAGCTTGGGTCTCAGCTCACTTTTGCGGTAGCGGATCTCTTCTTTCATTTTGTCGATATCGACTTGGGTAAGCTCGTCATGCATGGGTAGGACTTCCTTTTTTTACGCTTTTTGCGAAACTGATTTATATTTTTGGGTGTGGTTTTACTTTTGCTTATGCAGTGCGTCGTAGATCGCTTCGCTCACTGCAATTCTGAAATAGGACTGATCGGAAAAGTGGAGTTGATCGGTTTTTGCGGGCTTCTTTTCCAGACACAGGGTGTACAGATCGTTGACGGCGATCCCCATTTCCTCGCACAGCACTTGCGCCCAGAGGTTGCGTTGCAGGATCCATGTGTATGTGGCATCGTCGAATCGGTCGTTGTATACGGTGTTGCCGACCTTGAGGTTGCTCGGCGTGGTCGTGGCAAACACGATCTCGGCGTTCGGCTCCATTTCGCGAATGCCCTCTAATACGGCGCGCAGATAGGGAGTGTAGAGATCGTTTTTGCAGTCGGACGGGTCGCGGTCGAAGCCGTCTCGGTAATGCAGACCGATGTTGATCTGAATCGCCTGATAGTCATATTCCTCCAGAAGGGGCCTCAGATCACGGAGGAGCGCCTCATGGTCTATCGCCGCCAGCGAGGTGATGTAGGCATCCACGGTGGCTTGCGTCCACATGTTCTGCCGCACGGTCTTATAGTAGCCGTTGGCAATGGAATCGCCGATGATCAGCGCGCGATCCAGACCGCGCTTGTTTTCGGGATCGTCGATGTCGTAAATGGTAAAGTACATGCTGTCGCGATATTTTGTGATCTCATCCGAGGTGAGAGCGCCGTCCGGCTTTTCGGAGCGGGCGATTTTCGGGCAACTCTGAATGTAGCTGTCCAGACGGCTCGGAACCGCATAGCCGTTGCTGTAATTCAGGTAATCCGCGCCGTACTGCGTCATGAGCGGCTTTACGTTGGCGGTGTACCAATAGCTGTTCCGAAAGACGTTGACAAATGCGACGGTCGCCGTCGGCTGTAATTTCTGAATGTCCTCTAAGACGGCGGTCAGTCCGGAAAGATAATCGTCCGTGCTCTCACTGCTCAATTTGGGCATGGCGATCAGAATGACGGGATAGGTGTAGTCGTACAGCGCGGCACGGAAGAGCCTGCGGTACATGGGGTCGCTCACACCGAGACGTCCGCGGTAATCGTCCTGTTCAAAATTGTTTGTGACATTGTTAAGATAATAGCCCGTTCCGCCGTCGAAGGTGACTGCGGTTCCGCCGTCAAAATAACCGGAATCATCACGGTCGAAGGCGACCAGCACGTGGTTGGGCGTGTCATAGGGCGCACCGTGACACCACTGCAAAAAGCTGTACTGACCCGTGGAGGGAGACAGCAGGGAGGTGGGGGCATCGGGCTTTTTGGGGGCGACGGATGCGATCTGACCAAGCTGATACGTTTGGATTCGGGACAGATCGTTGGAATCGATCTCGCCGTTGCCGTTGACATCGGCGGCGTAGAATTCCGCGCCTCCCGGCGGTACCGTGTCGGACGAGCCGCTCGAAA
>CABUHM010000290.1:0-2125 GCA_902491355.1 uncultured Eubacteriales bacterium | reverse complement strand
GTCAAGGACCTTTCCCAAAAGGTCCTTGACCGGGGTTCGGGGCAGCGCCCCGCGCCTCCCGCGCGTCCTCTCCCCGCGTGCTTACGAGAAGATCTGCGCGTACTTGATGCGCGCGGCGGTAAGATCTGACGAGGCGTCCTCCTCGTAGTGAATGAGGGTGTAGGTGGCATCGATGAGGTGGCTGAAGCGGGGATCGTCCAGCGCGCGGCAGATGAAGGACTGACGCGGAGAGTTGATGTCCTCGCCCGAAATCTCAAAGAAGCCGTTCTCGCGGCAGAGCGTCATGAGACGGTCAAGCTGTGCGGGAGTGTTGCGGGTCGGCATGTAGGTGATGGCGTCGAAGTGATATTCGCGAAGAACATCGATGAGCAGATCGAGATAATCGTCCTCAAACTTCTGCGCCTTCTTGTCGCCGGTCACGCTGTCGCCCACGTCGCCCAGGTAGGCATACGCGGCGATACCGCCGTTTTCGTGCACCATGCTGATGAAATCCTCCACCAAGGGGCACTCCTCATCTGCATCCACATAGAACTTTTCCACCATGTTGCTCTTGAGCGCGCCGAGGATGTCATATTCGTAGAACTGCGGCGTGTCGGCACCGGCGGCGATCTGATCGCGCACCTTCTGCGGGATGTCGAGCTTCATTTCGCCGCACAGGAAATCGAGAACCTGCGCGGGAGTGGGATAACGGGCAGTGATCTTGTGGGTCAGAGCAAAGAGGATGTGGCGCTCGGTGACAGAGCCGCCGGCGGCATACTGCGAAATGGGAAGCACGTCGCGTTCAAAATCGAGGTCGATGCCGAAGGGCTGCATCATGGCGGTGATATTTGCGCACATTTTGCGGTTGCGCTCGTTGCGCTTTTCGCGGTAGGGTGCGAAGAAGGCGTTCACCCGCTCGATATTCTGGTGCGGGATGCCGTGCATAGCGACATAGGCAATGGACTTCTGATCGGGATTGTTGATCCGCTTGCCCGCAAGACGGGTGTGGCTCATGTTCACGCGGCACTCGACGCCGCAGGTGACGGGCATACCGATGATCTTCCCCGCCTCAATGAATTCCCGTGCGCCGCCCGAGGAATCGTGATCCATGATACCGGCGGTCTTGAGTCCGTTTTTCCACGCCATGTAGAGCGCCTCGGTGGGCGTGTAGGGGGAAAAGGAATAAGTGGTGTGGATATGGTTGTTCACGTAGGCGGTGTCGGGCGGAGCGGGAAGCTCGCCGGCATCGGTCCTGCGCTTGATTTCTTTTAATTCGTTCAGTGTCATCATTTTTATGAATCCTTTCGGTTTCCTATGGAACGGGCGGCGCTCAGTTGAGCATTTCCTGACCGCCGGTCACGGGGACAGCCTGACCCGTTTCGTACTTCTGCTCCACAATGTAGAAGATGGCAAGCGCCACGTCGCGCGGCAGGCACCCGCGGTTCAGGAGCACCTTGCTCTCGTAGTAGCGGCGGACATCCTCCACGGTCTTGGCGCCCGGAACCTTGCCGGCGTTGAGGTACTGCACGAACAGACCGCGCTCGGGATCGGACCAGAGGGGACCGTCCAGATAGTTGCCGGGGCAGACGGCGTTGACCTTGATGTTGAAGGGCGCCAGCTCCATGGCAAAGGACTGGGTGAGACCGATGCCGCCGAACTTGGAGCCGGCATAGGCGAAGTTCTTGTTGGAGCCTGCCAGGCCGGACTTGGAGTTCACGGTGACGATATCCATGTAATAGTCCTTGCACACGCTGTGCTGGAGCTTCATGATACGGGAGGCATATTTTGCGCAGAGGAAATAACCGGTGTAGTTGACCGTGGTGACAAGCTCAAATACCTGCTTGGTCATGGCATCGAGATCGCCCGCCTTGGCAATGCCCGCATTGGACACGAAAACGTCCAGACCGCCGAAGCGGAGCACCGTCTGGTCGATCATGTTCTTGACCGACGCCTCGTCGCCCACGTTTGCGGCGACCGACATACCCCGATTTCCGTAGGGAGCGGCGGCAGCGGCAGCGCCCTCGGCGTTCATATCGGCAATGCAGAGGTACGCACCCTCGGCATACATTTCGTTGGCGATGCCGAGACCGAAGCCCTGCGCGCCGCCCGTCACGACGGCGACCTTTCCTGCAAACATGCTCTTTCC
>CABUHM010000289.1:0-2152 GCA_902491355.1 uncultured Eubacteriales bacterium | reverse complement strand
AACTCGTTCGGGACCTTTTTCTGCGGGCATTTTTCGGTGCACAGACCGCAGCCGGTGCAGACGTCCTCCTTGACATAGCGCGCCTTGCGTCTGATCTTGACGTGGAAATTGCCGACGAAGCCGCCGACCTCCGCGACCTCGCTGTACGCGAAGATGCGGATCTTTTCGTGCTGTCCCGCGTCGACCATTTTCGGGGTCAGGATGCACGCGGCGCAGTCCAGTGTCGGGAAGGTTTTGTCCAGCTGCGCCATTTTTCCGCCGATGGTGGGCTTGGTCTCGACAATATCGACGGGGAAGCCCGCGTCCGCGATGTCCAGTGCGGTCTGGATGCCGGCAATACCGCCGCCGATGACCAGCGCGCGCTTGGTGACGGGCGTTTCGCCCGGGACAAGCGGTGCGTTGAGCTTGACCTTGGCGACGGCCGCCTTGCCGAGGATGATCGCCTTTTCGGTGCCGGTCGCCTTGTCCTTATGGACCCACGAGCACTGCTCGCGCACGTTTGCGATCTCGACCATGTATGGATTGAGCCCCGCTGCCGCCGCTGTTTTGCGGAAGGTCGCCTCATGCATACGGGGGGAGCAGGAGCAGATCACGATTCCGGTGAGGTGATGCTCCCGGATCGCGTCCTTGATGAGATCCTGTCCTGCCTGAGAACACATATATTGGTAATTTGTGGAGAAAACGACGCCGGGTTCTGTCGCCAGAGCCTCGGAAACCGCTTTCACGTCTACGGTGCCCGCGATATTGCTGCCGCACCAACAGACGAACACGCCGATTCGCTGCATATTCGCCGTCCTCCTTTATTTACTGTACTTTCGAAGCGCGCTGACGAGTGCCTGCTGCGGAATCTCCTCGTCAAGAAGCGCCGGTATATCGTCCGGGGTCAGGTGATTTGCGCCCTGCGCTCGGATAACCATGAGCCGCAGTGCCTCCACGAGCTTTGCCGGTTCGACATTCCGGGGGCAGCGGTCGACACACGCGAAGCAGGTCAGGCATTTGTAGATGGAATTTGAGGCAAGCAGCGGCTCGATGTCGCCGGTCTCGACCATATACACGAACTGATGCGGGTGGTATTCCATCTCGTCGTAGGACGGACAGGTGCCGGAGCATTTGCCGCAGCGCATACAGCGCAGGGGATCCACGCCCGACGTGCGCAGAATCTGTTCCTTCATGCGGTCTTTTTCGTTCATTCCGTGACCTCCTTTACGCCCATTGCCTCGGCGAGCAGCTCCGTGAAGTACACGACGGGAAGCGACGCGTCCGCCTTGGCGAGGTTGTATTTACATAACGGACAGGCGGTGACGAGCATTTCCGCGCCGTGCTTCTGTGCGCTGTCCAGCACCGCCGTGGATTTTTTGGCGGCGAGCGCACGATCCTCCAGCCGCACGTAGCCGCCGCAGCATTCGTTGCGCATGGGATACACGACAGGCTCCGCGCCGATTGCACGGATGAGATCCTCCAAGATACGGGGATTCTCCGCGTCGTCCATTGCCATGACCCGGCCCGGTCGGAGCAGGAGACAGCCGTAGTACGCGCCGATTTTCCGTCCGGTGAGGGGATTCGTGACCGCTTTTTTCACGTTTTCCCAGCCGACGAGGTCGCGTAACATCTCGAGATAGTGGATGACCGTGGTCTCGCCGTGGTATTCATGCCCCGGTCCCTCGTTCGCGGTGAGATAGCGGTTCACATGGTCGCAAAACTCCGCGTCGGTCTGCATCGCGTGGTTGGTCTGCTTCAGGACGTTGTGGCACGCGGAGCAGACGGTGACCAGCTTTTGCCCCCGTTCGTTTGCGTATCGTAGCGCACGTACCGCCGGCAGCTTTGTCGCGATCTCGTCCCGTGCGGTCGAGTATACCCCGCCGCAGCACTGCCACGCCTCAATCTCCTCCATCGTGATCCCCAGCTTCTCCGCACAGACCCGCGCATACCGATCCAGCGCGGCAGCCTTCGTCTTCAGCGTACAGCCGGGGTAGTAGGTTAGTTTCATTTTGAAATCATACTCCTTTTTCGCAATCTCAGATCTGGATGCCTGCGATGACTTCCTTTAAGGTGTCTGCGCTGTGGCGGAGCTTGCCGATCTCTTCATCGGTCAGCGGGATGTTGACCTTGTTGCGCACGCCGTTTCTGCCGACGATATTCAGGGTGCTGAGAC
>CABUHM010000288.1:0-2158 GCA_902491355.1 uncultured Eubacteriales bacterium | reverse complement strand
GAACGGCTCAAACTCGTCAAGCTTTTCGCCCATGCCCACAAATTTGATGGGCTTCCCCGTGACATATCGCACCGACAGCGCGGCGCCGCCTCGGGTATCGCCGTCCAGCTTGGTGAGGATCACGCCCGTGATGTCAAGCTGTTCGTTGAAGGTCTGCGCCACATCCACGGCGTTCTGACCGGTCATGGCGTCCACAACCAGGAGGATCTCCGTGGGATGCACGGCATCGCGGATCTGCACCAGCTCATCCATCAGGACGGTGTCGATCTGCAAACGACCTGCCGTATCGATGAACACCACGTCGTGTCCGTGCTTGATCGCATGCTCCACACCGGCGCGCGCGATCTCTACGGGACTGACACGGTCGCCCAGGGAAAACACGGGGATCTCAAGGGACTGTCCCACGACCTCGAGCTGTTTGATCGCAGCGGGACGGTACACGTCGCACGCCACCAGAAGAGGACGCTTATGCTGCTGCTTTTTCAGCATACCGGCGAGCTTGCCCGCGTGTGTGGTCTTGCCCGCGCCCTGCAAACCGACCATCATGACGACGGTGGGCGGACGGGAGCTGATCTGCAGCTTTGCCTGTGTAGTTCCCATCAGCGCGGTCAGCTCTTCGTTTACGATCTTGACGATCTGCTGTGCCGGCATGAGGGATTCCAGAACCTCGGCTCCCACCGCACGCTCGGTGACCGTTTTGACAAATTCGCGCACGACCTTATAGTTGACGTCAGCCTCCAGCAGTGCAAGCTTGATTTCTCGCATGCCCTCGCGGACGTCTGCCTCCGAGAGCTTGCCTTTGCCGCGGAATTTTCGGAACGCCTGATTCAGTTTATCGGAAAGACCGGAAAACATGCTCTGCAATCTTCCTTTCGTTGCGGTGGATGGGTTCGGAAAGCGAATGGACGTGCCCTGCACGGATGCTCACAGGCTCAGCGAACGCAATTGCTCCGCCAGCTCGTGCTCCTCGGGCGCAAGACGGGACGCAATCTGCTCCAGACGGGTCTGCAGGCGGCGGAAGCGCTCGAGCATGCCGAGCTTTTCCTCGCAGGAAAGCAGAATGCCCTCGCTTTTGACCAACGCGTCCCGCACCCCCTGTCGGGTGATGCCCACAAGCTCCGCGATCTCGGAGAGGGACAGATCGTCGTTTAAGTACAGGGCGGCAATTTCCTTTTGCCTGCCGGTGAGCATGTCCCCGTAATAATCCAGCAGAAGCGACATTTTGAGCTTTTGCTCCGGACTGTTCTTCATACGGTTCCTCTCTCCTGTAAAGCAAATCACTTTACACATTATAGCACTTTCTCCCTCTCCTGTCAATCCCTTTTTCACATTTTTTACCCCGCAGCGCGATCCGTGCCGTTTTTTTTGACGGGAATTTTCCTCAAGCGCCCATTTTTCCGCCGAAAACGCTTGATTCTCACAAAAAAACGTGCTATAATTATTATTATGGCATAATCGGCTCAGTGTGTCTGATGCCGATGATACAGCGCCGTGGAGGACATATTATGCAGAATATCAAACGCCGGATCGCCGCCCGTGTGGCGCCCCTGTGCGGGCGCGGGGAGCAGGATATCGCCGCACTGCTGGAATATCCGCCCGAAGACAAATTGGGCGACCTGTCCCTTCCCTGCTTCAAGCTCAGCAGTACCATGCACAAAGCACCCCCTCTCATCGCTTCCCTGCTTTCGGAGGCGTTCGGCGAGGAGGCATGCCGCGAGATCGGTCTGGAGCGGGTCGAGACCGTCGGCGGATATCTGAATTTCCGTATCGATCCGCAGTATTACGCCGAACAGCTCCTTCCCGAAATTCTGGAAAAGGGAGAGCGCTTCGGTTCGAGCGATATCGGGAACGGAAAAACCGTGGTCATCGACTATTCCTCCCCGAACGTGGCAAAGCCCTTTCACATCGGGCATCTCGGCACGACGGTGATCGGACATTCCATCAAAAAGATGCATGAATTCGCCGGATATCACTGCGTCGGCATCAACCACTTAGGCGACTGGGGTACGCAGTTCGGAAAACTGATCGTGGCGTTCCGCCGCTGGGGCTGCCGCGAGCAGGCGGAAAAGGGCGGCATCGACGAATTGGTGGCTCTGTACGTCCGCTTCCATGCCGAGGCGGAAAACGACCCGTCCCTCAACGACGAGGCGCGGAGCGA
>CABUHM010000287.1:0-2161 GCA_902491355.1 uncultured Eubacteriales bacterium | reverse complement strand
GTGGCTGGACGAGCCGCGGTTGGAGCAGATTTCCTGCGTGCCGTGATGGAGCGGGAAGCGCTCTGCGTTGCGTTCGTGGAAATACTTGCCGTAGAGGTGGAGGAAATCGAAATCGCTGTCATGCAGGGAAACCGATGCAGAGGCGATCTGCTCGATGCGGAAGGGCTTTGTGCCCGTGTTTTCCAGCACGACCGAGCGGGTGATGGCGCCGTGATCGCGGAATGCGGTGTAGATCAGGGTCGCGCGTGCGCCGGTGACACGGTCGAGCATGTAAATCTCGAGGGTGTCCGCCTGATCGTCCGAATCCACATAAAGTGCGGGAAGTCCTGCAAGGCGGGGCTTGCCGGGGTAAATGCGGTAGCCGTCGTAGCGGAGGTCGGTCGCGGTGTTGCCCTCATACGCCTGAATCGTGAGTGCGGGCATACGGAAGTCGCCGCAACCGGATGTCGGATATTCCATGGGCGCGATGGACATGGCAAACGGTCCGAACTGGATATTGCGGTTATCTGGATCAAAGGATGCGTGACCCTGCGTGTGGATGATCATTGCGTCGGCACATTCATCCGGAATTTTTGCGCCGTAATACTGGGACAGAAGGTATCCCTCGGCGAACACCTTGATCAGGTAGGACGAGGTGGAGGTGTCCAGCTTAAAGACGCCGTTTTTTTCGGAATAAGAAATAGGCATAGTTATAACTCCTATGTAGAATTCTTTGCCTTTCGGCTATTACCATACTACCATAGATATCCTCGCTTTGCAAGGGCTTTTTTCAATTTTATTCCACATTTTCGGCGCGAGGCGGCATATCGGGGGGATGCCTGTCATACTCATTTACAAAGAACAAGGTTGTGGAGGTTACCATATGACAGACGCAGGCATTTACCGCGATATTGCCAACCGTACCGGCGGCGATATCTATATCGGTGTTGTGGGACCGGTACGGACGGGAAAATCCACCTTTATTAAGAAATTCATGGAGAATCAGGTCATTCCGAACATCGAAAAGGAATATGACCGCGCCCGCGCACGGGACGAGATGCCTCAGAGCGCCGCCGGCCGCACCGTCATGACCACAGAGCCGAAGTTCATCCCCGACGAGGCGGTTGAGATCGTTGTGGGCGACAATGCGCGGATGCGCGTGAAGATGATCGACTGTGTGGGATACATCGTTCCCGAGGCGATGGGGCACATGGAAAACGGCGTCCCCAGAATGGTTCGCACACCGTGGTCCGCCGACCCGATGCCGTTTGAGCAGGCGGCGGAGATCGGCACACGCAAGGTCATATGCGAGCATTCCACCATCGGTCTGGTGGTGACCACCGACGGCACGGTGGGAGATATCCCGCGTGAAAATTATACCGAAGCCGAGGGCAGGGTGATCCGTGAGCTCAAGGAGCTGAATAAGCCCTTTGCCATCGTGGTGAATTCCGCCGATCCCGGGCGGGAGGAAAGCCGTGCCTTGGCTTGCCGCATGGAGGAGGACTACGGGGTTCCCGTGGCACTGGTCAATTGTCTTGAAATGGACTCCGAGGATGTGCGGCATATATTGGAGCTGGTACTGCTCGAATTCCCCGTGCAGGAGGTCGGCGTCGATCTGCCGTCCTGGATCTGCGCATTGGACGAAGGTCACTGGCTCCGCGCTTCCCTGGAAAAAGAGATCATGACACATGCCGCGCACGTTTCCCGCGTGGGCGAGGTGGGCAGTGTGTTCGGTAAATTGGTGGAAATGGACGCGGTGCGCGGCACGGCGGTGGAATCCATCGATCTGGGGTCGGGCTGTGTCCGTGTGGCTGTTTCGGTGGACGACAGTCTGTACTATAGGGTGCTCGGCGAGCTGACCGGTTTGACCGTGGAAAATCAGGAGAGCATGATCCCCCTCATGATGCACTTGGCGGAGATCAAGAACAAATACGACAAGATCTCAGCCGCGCTGGACGAGGTTCGCGCTACAGGCTACGGTATTGTGACCCCCGACATCGAGGATCTGCACCTTGAGGAGCCTGAGATCGTGAGACAGGCAGGCGGCTACGGGGTACGTCTGAAGGCAAGCGCGCCGTCCATTCACATGATCCGCGCCGACATTGAAACCGAGATCAATCCGATGGTGGGAACCGAACAGCAGTCCGAGGATCTGGTGCGCTATATGCTCCGCGAGTTTGAG
>CABUHM010000286.1:0-2194 GCA_902491355.1 uncultured Eubacteriales bacterium | reverse complement strand
TGCCAACAATTATCCCGCATTTGCAACGGGAGCGGGCAACGTGCTCATCGGTCTGGTGCTGTTCTTTATCATCGGCAGTGAGTTTTTCATCCGCTACCGCATCGTATTCGCCGGCATGAGCCGCCGCAAGAAAGCCGCAAAGGAGGCATCCGCACATGAATGAGATCTTAACTATGCTGGTACCGTGGCTTCACCGTGCCATTGCGTTCGGCACCGTCATCATGTTCGGTGCACTGGGCGAGACTCTCACCGAAAAATCGGGCAACATGAACCTCGGTACGCCGGGTGTCATGTGCATCGGCGGCGCATTCGGCTTTGCCGGTGTCTATCTGTATGAATTGGGCAACGAGAATCCGTCGGTATTTCTGTCCATTCTGATCGGTCTTGTGTGCGCATTTGTTTCCGCCGCACTGGCGGGCGCACTGTTCTGCTTCCTCACCACCACCCTGCGCGCAAATCAGAACGTGACTGGTCTGGCGCTCACCACCTTCGGCTCGGGTCTTGCCATGTTCTTCGGCACCTACATCATTCCGACGGGAACCACCACCGTCAAGGCATCCTTTGCCTATAAGGTGTTCACCACCTCCCTGCCCTTCGCCTACGATCTCGGACATATCGGCGAATTGCTCTTTGACTACGGCTTTATGGTGTATCTCGCCATAGCCATCGCCGTCGTTATGTCCATCTTTCTGCGCCGCACCCGTCACGGTCTGCGTCTGCGCGCCGTGGGTGAAAACCCCGGAACTGCCGATGCCGCAGGCATCAACGTGACTGCGTATAAGTATATCGCCACCTCGGTGGGCGGCGGTATTGCGGGACTGGGCGGTGTGTACTACATCCTTGCGTACAACTACGGCGGATGGTCCACCGCCGCAGCAGGCAGTATTCAGTCCGCCGGCTGGCTCGCCGTTGCACTCGTCATTTTCGCAGTCTGGCGTCCTCTGAACCTGATCTGGGGCTCCTACCTCTTCGGTCTGTGCTACTGGCTGTTCACGTACATTTCGGCGTTCGGCGTTACCACGTCCTCGGCGCAAAGCGCATTGATGGAGGGACTTCCGTACCTTGTCACCATCATCGTGCTCATTGTGTCCAGCATCCGCAAGAAGCGCGAGAATCAGCCTCCCGCTGCACTGGGTCTGTCCTACTTCCGCGAGGAACGGTGAGTTATGCAGAATCATCGCACGTATCCCACTGTCACGGTCACGCGCAAGGGCGAGAGCTTTATCCGCGGCGGTCACGTCTGGGTCTATGAGGGCGAGGTCGTCGCCCACGACCCCGACATTGCAAACGGTCAGATCGTTGACGTCGTCACCGAAAAGAACCGATATCTCGGAAGCGGCTTTTATAACTGCCGTTCCAAGATCCGTGTGCGCATTCTGTCGGGCAACGCCAACGACACCTTCGACACTGCGTTCTGGGAGCGCCGTGTGCGCTACGCCGTAGAATATCGCAGAACGGTAATGGGAAGCGATTTCCGCTGTTGCCGTCTCATTTTCGGCGAAGCGGACGGATTTCCCGGGCTGACGGTCGATCGCTTTGAGGATGTTTTGGTCGCCGAATGCGCCTGCCTCGGCACCGATCAGCGGCTCGATATCATATTCCGCGCCCTGCTTGACGAATTGCGTCGGGGCGGCGATGAGATCCGTATGATCTACCACCGCGACGAAGCGCCCCTGCGTGAAATTGAGGGCTTGCCCCAATTCAAGGGCTATTATGCGGCAGATGGTCTTATGACGGAGGCATCCGGTCATGTACGCATATGCGAAAACGGCGTCACATACGATGTGGACTATGTAAACGGACAGAAAACGGGCTTCTTTTTGGATCAGAAGTATAACCGTCAGGCGGTCGCACGGTACTGTCGGGGCAGACATGTACTGGACTGCTTCACCCATACCGGTGCATTCGCGCTGAACGCCGCCATGGGCGGCGCGGCGTCGGTGACGGCGGTGGATATCTCGGAGCACGCCTTGGACTGCGCCCGACAGAACGCCGCACTAAGCGGACTTGCCGAGCAGGTCACTTTCTGCCGTGAGGACGTGTTTGATCTGCTCACGCGCATGGACCGTCACGAGATCCCCTGCCCGTATGACTTTATCATCCTCGACCCTCCCGCATTCACCAAATCGGGCGCCACGCGCGACAACGCATATCGGGGATACAAGGACATCAACCTCCGTGCCATGCGTCTCCT
>CABUHM010000285.1:0-2199 GCA_902491355.1 uncultured Eubacteriales bacterium | reverse complement strand
AGGTGCTCGATGACGGCAGGATCACCGACGCGCACGGACGCACGGTCAGCTTTGAAAACTGCGTCATCGTCATGACCACAAATGCAGGCTCGTCCACGGGCGCCAACCCCATCGGCTTTGAACACAGCGAGGATTCCGCCGCAAGAGAGCGCACCATGCGCGCCCTCTCGGAATTCCTGCGTCCCGAATTTATCAATCGCGTGGACGAGATCATCACGTTCCACTCCCTCACTGATGAGCAGTTCGTGGCGATCGCTCGCATCATGCTTAATGAGCTGCGCGACACACTGGCACAGAAGGATCTGGCGTTCTCATTTACCGATGCCGCATGCCGTCTCATAGCCAAAGAGGGTTACGACAAGCGCTTCGGCGCGCGCAATCTGCGCCGGTATATTTCCGCGCACGTTGAGGATGAAATTGCCTCCCGCATCATTTCCAATTATGAAAACACCCTGCACGCAGTCGCCATGGATGTGCAGGATAACGCGCTGATATTCACCTGTTGCTGATCGGATCATCCTTTCGCGCCGAGCACTGAAGAATGCGGAAGGAGGAAGGTACGTTTTATGACATCCAAGAGCTGGTACAATCTTTCCGTTGCACAAACGGAAAAGGATCTGAATACAAGCCAAACGGACGGCCTTACAAAACGTGAGACCGCCCGGCGGCTTGCCAAATACCGTAAAAACAGAATATTTCCCCTACCGACGGGAACCTTTTCCTCCTATCTGCGGCAGGTTCTGTCCGATTTCACCTCCCTGCTTCTGCTCCTGACGGCGCTTCTTTCCCTGCTGTTCGAACAGAAGGTCAACGCGGGTGTGATCTTAGCACTTTTAGCCGCACACTACGGCGCGGCGGTGCTGGTCTACGTCCGCGCACAGCGGGTGCTTGAGGACATGGAGAGCCACGCCCTGCCCAACGTCAAGGTGATGCGCGGCGGACGGCTGTATATCGTCAAGCAGGAGGATCTTGTCCCGGGCGACGTGATCTTCCTCTCGGTGGGCGATATCGTTCCGGCAGACTGCCGTCTGGCGCACAGCGAAAATCTGACCGTGCTTGAGGGCAAGCTGACCGGCGAACGCCATTCGGTCTACAAGGACGCCGACTTTTCCGCCTACGGCGAGGTTCCCCTGCCCCATCGGCAAAACATGGTCTATGCCGCCACCATCGTCACGGGCGGAACGGCAAAAGCCATCGTCTGCGCCACGGGCGACGATACCGAGGTATGCATGCAGGGCAAAAACCCGCCGCTCGTCTCTCAGGAAAAACTGCGTGTCATTGCCGTGTTCCGCAAATACTGCTCGGTCTGGAGTCTGTGCATGATCGCCGTGATCTTCCTTTTGACCGTCACCGACCTGTTTATCGGCTATTCGGATCGCGGGCTGTTCGACATCTTCCTCACGGGACTGACCTTAGCCGTCGCCTCCATGAGCGAAATGTATGCCGCGTTCGGTTACATCGTCATAGCGACCGGCATTTTCTCTGCAATGCGGCAGAAGAAGGACACAAACGAAGGCGCGCTCATTAAAAACAGCGGTAAATTGGCGGCGATCAAAGACCTCAACTGCCTCATTTTCCCGAGAGAAGCCACCTATGTCGCACAGAACAGCCAGATCGACCGCATTTTCTACAACAGTACCCTGCTCGATGCCAAAAAGCCCAATCAGGCAAAGCAGGGCGCGCAACTGATTCGCTATGCCGTCCTTTCCAGCGGCATTTACGGCGCGCGCGCTCTGGTCACCAAAAACGAATCCCATGAAAACGTGTACACCCCCGAGCAGGAGACCATCATCGGCATGGCGGCGCGCATGGGCGTGTACAACGTGACGCTGGAGCAGGAATACCGACTGCTCGACCATGCGGACGCGGGTTCGCGCTCACGCTACGATACCTCCCTTGTATCCAGTCACGGCAATCAGATCTCGGTGGTGCGCGGCGACGCGACGGAAATTCTTTCCCTCTGCCGCTACTGCAACGAAAACGGAAAGTCCATGCCCTTGGCGGGCGATCGGCTGAACCGCATCATGACGACGGTCGCACAGCTCTCCAAGGAGGCCCTGCGCGTGGTCGCCGTTGCGACCAGAGCGACCTCCAACGTCAACCTTTCCCGCATCCGCTCCAACCAGACCGACCTCACCTTTGAGGGTCTGATCGCCTTCCGCGAACCGCTTCTGCCCGACGCGGCGCGGAATCTTTCCA
>CABUHM010000284.1:0-2210 GCA_902491355.1 uncultured Eubacteriales bacterium | reverse complement strand
TCGTGCTCACGACGACGGGCAAGCAGAAGTACATGGCGTTCACGTTCGTGATGCAGAACATCGCGGCGAATCTGGGCGGCATGCTCACGCCGTTCGGCAATCCGCAAAATCTGTATCTGTACTCGAAATTCCGCATACCGAACGCTGAATTTTTGCAGATCATGGCACCGCCGTTCGTGTTTTCCGTCCTTTTGATCACCCTGTTTTGCGTCGTGTTCGTGAAGTCCGAGCCGATGCAGGCGGACGAGGGCGAGATCGTCTTTTATCCCAAACGGACGGCATTGTATCTGGTTCTGTTTGCCGTTTCCATCGCCATTGTGTTCCGCAGGATCCCGTATTGGGTGGGGCTTGTCATCATTCCAGCCGTTCTGCTGTTTGCCGACCGCCATGCGCTGGAATCGGTGGACTACGGTCTCCTGCTCACCTTTGTGTTCTTTTTCGTGTTCGCGGGCAACATGGCGCGAATCGGTGCGGTGCGCGAGCTATTTTCCTTTCTCTTGCAAAAGAGTACTTTGCTGTTCGGCATTCTGTCATGCCAGTTCATCAGCAATGTGCCGTCCGCGATCCTCCTGTCGCAATTTACCGATAACTACCGTGATCTGTTGCTCAGCGTCAACATCGGCGGCGTGGGGACGCTCATTTCCTCCCTTGCCAGCCTAATCACGTTTCGGGAGTATATGCGTCACAACCCCGGCAAGGCACGCCGCTATCTGGGCATGTTCACCGCACTGAACGTCACCTTTCTGGTGCTTTTGACCGGATTTTGCCTTGTGTGGTCAATGATTTAATTTTTGCATATCCGCAACGAGGCTTTGCACGATCTTCATTTGCTCCGGTCTCAGCCCGCGCATTTCTGCGGCAAGCTGCTTTGCCATGGCGGGGTCGGTGCTCTCCGCATCGAAAAATTCGGACGGCGTCACGTGCAGGTATTCGCAAATATAGAAAAAGCACTGCATGGACGGCATCGCCTTTCCGCTCTCGATGCGATTGATATAGCTGGAATTCTGACTGATATCAAGCGACATCTCTCTTGCAGAGACCCCTTTTGCCTGCCGCAACTGCACCAGTCTCTGCGCCAAAAATTCTTCGTACATAACATATTCCCCCTGTCGGTTTTCTCAATAAGACATTATATACCACAACGCCGCAACAGTCAAGATATCATACACATCACATGTGCAAATCAAGCGAAAATTTCCGACGCAACGGCATGCCGCCATGGGGCACAATTTTCAAAAAATGCAGTTTTTTTGAAAAAAATTGAAAAAAGGGATTGACATTTGCGGAAAATAGGTGTATAATCCGGACTATCAAAGGCAAAGGCGTCTTCGATGTAGCGATACATCGGAGGCGCCTTCGTTTGTTTGCGGGACAAAGGAGGGTCAGGCATGAAAAACGGAAGCTCAGCGAATCGACAGTCCGCACCCGCCGGACAGACACTGATATGCGTAGCGTAAACGCTCTGTCGCATTCCGTTCGACCCTGCGGTGCTCGGCATGCGGCAAATCCAAATATCTAAAAGGAGGCATTTTGAAAATGGATGAGGCAATTAGAGAATTGGTTAGTGAAGCAACAACCACCGAAGTGTTCGCCGTCTGGTTTCTGATCGGCGCGGCGTTGGTATTCTGGATGCAGGCGGGCTTTGCGATGGTGGAGGCGGGCTTCACCAGAACAAAGAACACCGGCAACATCATTATGAAGAACCTCATGGACTTCTGTATCGGTACCGTGGTATTCATTCTGATCGGTTTCGGTCTGCTCATGGGAGAAGATCTGGTGGGTCTGATCGGCAAGCCCGGATTCGACCTGTTCACCGCATATTCCGACTTTAACTTCTCGAGCTTCGTATTCAACCTTGTGTTCTGCGCTACCGCCGCAACCATCGTTTCCGGCGCTATGGCAGAACGCACCAAGTTCCTTTCCTACTGCATTTACTCCGGCGTTATTTCCGCTGTGATCTACCCCATTGAAGCACACTGGATCTGGGGCGGCGGCTGGCTGTCGCAGATCGGCTTCCATGATTTCGCAGGCTCCTGCGCCATCCACATGGTGGGCGGCATCTCCGCTCTCATCGGCGCAAAGCTCCTCGGTCCGCGTATCGGTAAATTCAAGAGAGATGCAAAAGGCAAGGTCACAAAGGTCAACGCCTTCCCCGGTCACAGCATTGCACTCGGCGCGCTCGGCGTCTTTATCCTGTGGCTCGGCTGGTA
>CABUHM010000283.1:0-2218 GCA_902491355.1 uncultured Eubacteriales bacterium | reverse complement strand
CGCGGCGCTCCGGCGGTGCGGCGACGGGCATATTGACCTGATCCTGATGGATATCTGTACCGAAAACGACTCGGACGGCTTGACCGCCGCCGAGGTGATCAAGAAGATCTATCCCCATATCAAGATCGTGATGGTGACCTCCATGCTGGAGGGGCGCTTTCTGGAACGGGCAAGACGGATCGGGGCCGACAGCTTCTGGTACAAGGATTCCCCCTCCGGCGACCTTGTTGGCGTGATCGAGGGCACCTTGTCCGGCAAGTGTTTCTGGCCGGACGACGCGCCGTCGGTGCGGCTTGGGAACGTCCTGTCCTGCGACTTATCCGACCAGGAGCTGGAGACGCTGCGCCTGCTCTGCGAGGGACAGACCTACGCGGAGATCGCCGCGGGGATGAGCGTGGCGGAATCCACAGTACGCACCTATATCAACCGGATGCTGGAAAAAACCGGCTACCCCAACCGCAACCGGCTAATGGTCGCCGCGGTCAGCAAGCGGCTGGTGGTGCCGGGAAGCCTGTTTGGCACGGCAGAAGAAAACTGAACGGGAATACGTCTATTCAAAAAATTATCCGCAATCAGCGGCTCTGTCTGTCCTCACTTTTGTGGACAGACAGAGCCGCTTTTCCGTGCTACAATAGCAACATACAATGGGAAGCGGTAAGCTCATCAGATATACCGGGAAAGGAAGAGGGATGGCTCAATGCGAAAAATTGTGATCGATATGCAGAATTATCTGTTTGCGGATGCAGTGGCGACCGCTTTCAAAAACTCCGACTACGATATCGAGGTGATCCGCGCCGAGTCCCCAAGGGATACTGTGGAGCTGTGCCAGGTGTACGAGCCGTTCGCCCTCGTAATGGAGGTGACGGGGTATACGCCGTGGAAGCTCAGTGAAAGGCTGAAGCTGCGCGACCGGGTGCGGGAGCTGTGCCCCGACTGCAAGATCGCGCTGATGGTGGACTCCAACACCGAAAGGCAGACGGCAAAGGACATCCGGGACGCCAAGAAGGACGGGCTGATTGATCAGTTTTTCTACGGCTCCATGTCGGCCGAGTATCTGATGGATCAGATCTACGCCATGTGAGGGAAAACGCCCACAATGGGATGATTTCATAAGTAGCTACAGGAACCTGCCGAATCGGGCAACGACGGAAAGGAGAAAATGTTATGGCGAACAAATGCGGAATTTGCGGAGCGGACATCAACCTGATGCAGACCCAGAAGCTGGCGGACGGCAATTGCATCTGCCGAAAGAATTGTAGAAGCAGGGGCTTCAAGGTGTACGACTATGTGCATGGCAACCTGTCCGGCGTGAAGGCGCATCTGGATCAGGTGGAGCGGGGAACGAAGCTGTGGGATCACTACTTTGTGCCCCGTCTGAAGACGAAGGATAAGAACCAGAAGCTGACGCGCTTCGGCGCGCACCTGTATGTGGCGGAGGACATCGGGCTGGTGGCCTTTACACAGGTGGACTACAAGATCCTGATATTCGGCAAGACCACACGGGCCTGCGTGTACCGCATCGCCGATCTGCGGAACTATAAGTATGAGGAGCAGATGGTGAGAAACGGCGACAAGACGGAGAAAAAGTCCACGGTGCGGATGGTGTTCATCAACACCGCCGGTATGAACGCCTTTAACCTTGAGGTGAACAACTTCAAGGAGTACGAGAAGCTCAGCAAGTATTTCGATACGCTGTTCGGCGTGCAGAAAACGCTGGGCAACGCCGCCAACACGTGGAAGCAGCAGATGACCGCCATCAAGGACGTGGCCTCGGGTCTCAGCGCCGCCATGCGGGGCGAGGAGGACGCCGGGGAGAAGGCGGCCGCCGCCATCAATTCGCTGGACGCGGCGGTGTACGGCGACCGCACCGAATGGATCCGGCGGGCCGACGCGGCCCTTGCCGCGTTTAACGGATAATTATTAGTCAGGAGGAAGAAAACATGAAAAAGCAGTGGCTCAGCATGATACTGGCTCTTTGTATGGTGCTGTGTCTGACGCCCACAACGGCGCATGCAGAAGAGGGTGAAATATGTGAGGTAAAAATCACCGTGGGGGTGAACGGACTGATCGGCAGCGCGGCAGGCACGACCTTTACATTCCAAATCAAGAAAGCCATAAATGAAGTGACTGCGGTCTACAATGATTATAAGAAGATGACTGTCACCGTCGGAGCAGACGGAACAACAGGAACAAACACCATAGCGGTCGAGGAGGGCAA
>CABUHM010000282.1:0-2236 GCA_902491355.1 uncultured Eubacteriales bacterium | reverse complement strand
ATACGCGTGAGCCGTTCCATGCGCGACTTAGCGTACCGTGCCCTCCAGGCGCGTGACATTCTGACAAAGGAAAAAGGAAGCGTTCCGAACGTGGACGAAATACTGAAATATATCAACCGAAACGAAGAGGTCGCCACCAAAGAAGAGGTGGTGAACGCCATGGAAGCCATCATGGAGCCGATCTCCCTGTTTGAGCCGCTTTTTTCGGACGGCGGCTCGGGCGACACGCTATACGTGATGGATCAGCTCGGCGACCCCGAAAATTCCGACGAAGCGTGGCTCGAGAATATCGCCCTCAAGGAAGCCATACGGCATCTGGAGAAGCGGGAGCAGAAGATTCTCGACCTCCGTTTTTATCGCGGAAAAACGCAAACCGAGATCGCAAGCGAATTAGGCATTTCGCAGGCACAGGTATCGCGGCTGGAGAAAGGCGCACTGGAGCGCATCCGTCGGGAAATATAGCGCTTTCCCATTTTGTGGTCAAGGTCTGAAAAACGCGTGTCCGTTTTCTTTGGACACGCGTTTTGTGCAGGATGCGTGATTGAATTATTTTACGCTGAAGAGCATATCGCCGTAGGACGGCACAGGCCAATAGGACTTTGCCGTCAGGGCTTCCGCCGCGTCCACGGCTGTCCGCAGGCGTCCCATTGCAGAAAGCACCTTGGACTCATAGGACTTGGAGCGCTCCGCCGGATCGGTCACGGCAGACGCCTCGGCGCACGCCCTTTGGAGATCGCTCACGCAGGCAAATATTTTGCCGCACAGATCGGAAAGCTGAAGCACAACGCTTTCCTCATAACTGCAGTCCACCTGTGCCGAAACCGCGCGCTTTGCGGCGACGGTATCGCTCAGCTCATGTACATATGCCGAAATGGCGGGGAGGAAATCCTTCTTTGCCATGTCGATCATGGTCATCGCCTCGATGTTCACGGTCTTGGAGTAATTCTCCTGCATGATCTCATAACGGGAGTGCATCTCCGGCTCGGTAAACACGCGATGGGTGGCAAACAGCTCAATATTCTTCGGCTCGAGATAATGCGGAAGCGCCTCGGGCGTGGTGCGCAGATTGAGCAGTCCGCGTTCCTCAGTTGCCTCACGAATCCAGGCATCGTCATAGCCGTTACCGTTGAACAGAATGCGCTTATGATCGCGGATGGTATCACGGATCAGATCGTGCAGTGCGGTCTCAAAATCGGGAGCGCTTTCCAGACGATCGGCGAACACGCGCAGGGACTCTGCCACGGCGGTGTTGATGACAATATT
Organism: uncultured Eubacteriales bacterium; assembly: GCA_902491355.1. GTDB lineage: Bacteria > Bacillota > Clostridia > Oscillospirales > CAG-272 > UMGS2055. Next base: position 973 of record CABUHM010000282.1, on the reverse strand, counting down.
CGCGCTTGCCACAGATGCCGAAGAGCCGAGCATGCGGAACTCGAACTTATTTCCGGTGAAAGCGAAGGGAGAGGTGCGGTTGCGGTCGGTCGTATCCTTGGGGAAGGTGGGGAGCACATGCACGCCGACCTTCATCTGCACCATCTGACGGGCATCGTAAGCCGAGCCTTTTTCAATGGATTCGAGGATCTCGTTCAATTCGTCGCCGAGGAACACCGATACCACGGCGGGAGGTGCCTCCTGCGCGCCCAGACGGTGGTCGTTGCCCGCACCCGCCACGGAAATACGAAGAAGATCCTGATAGTCGTCCACGGCGCGGAGCACGGCGCACAGAAACAGAAGAAACTGTGCGTTTTCCGCCGGCGTAACGCCCGGCTCCAGAAGGTTGACGCCGGTGTTGGTGGATACCGACCAGTTATTGTGCTTGCCAGAGCCGTTGACATACGCAAAGGGCTTTTCATGCAACAGGCAGACCAAATCATGACGCTTAGCGACACGCTGCATCATCTCCATGGTGAGCTGGTTATGGTCGGTTGCAATATTGGTGGTGGAGAAGATGGGTGCCAGCTCATGCTGACCGGGAGCAACCTCGTTATGCTCAGTCTTGGCAAGAATGCCCAATTTCCACAATTCATCGTCCAGATCCGCCATGTACTCCGCAATGCGACTCTTAAGACAGCCGAAATAGTGATCGTCCATCTCCTGTCCCTTCGGCGGGCGGGCACCGAACAGTGTGCGTCCGGTGTAAATCAGATCCTTGCGCTTTTCGTACATTTCCCGGGTAATAATGAAATATTCCTGCTCGGGACCGACGGTGGTGCGAACAGACGTCACATCGTCATTTCCGAATAGACGGAGAACGCGCAGTGCCTGACGGTTGATCGCCTCCATGGAACGCAGAAGGGGTGTTTTCTTGTCCAGTGCCTCGCCGCCGTAGGAGCAGAAGGCGGTGGGGATGCAGAGGGTATTCCCC
>CABUHM010000281.1:0-2239 GCA_902491355.1 uncultured Eubacteriales bacterium | reverse complement strand
GAAACCAAACAAAATCAAGAAACATCGCAAGGAACGACACAATGAAGAATCTGAAACTCAAGACCGCCTCTAAGACCGCGCCGCTTGCAGGGCAGTGCGAAGCCATCCTCCGCTCTCTGGAGGAGGGAGAACAGCGTCTGCCTCAGCCCTCGGAGGCAATTCACCGCGTAAAGCAGCTCAACCGCGACAAGGAAATGCTCAATCGCCTCAAAAAGCAGGCGGAGAACGCGGCATCGGAATGTAAAGCCGCCGGAAATAAAACCGATGAAGCCGATTACCGCAAGGTAGCTGCCAAGTGCGTCGCATTGGTTCGCCGCATCGATTCGCTTCTGCAAAGCGCAAAGGCGGCGGAGCGTGCACAGCGGAGAGAACGCGCCAAACGCGCCTGCACGCAATATCGCGGGATACTGGGCGATTATGCAGACGCCGTGCTGGAGAGCAAGGCGTTTTACGAAACGGAATGGGAGCTACCCGGCGGTCCCGATCCCAAAAACGCCGTCCGCGCAAAGATACGAAAGATCGCGCGGGAGCTGGAGATCATCCACCGCAGCGGGGGAAAACACACCGCCGCACTCATGGAACGCTATCTGCAGAGTTTTTCGCAGGACGGGCTGAAACAGTACCGCAGTCGGTTGGAGCAAATCGATCGGCTCGGCTGTCCCGCGATCCCTGAGGACGACGATCATATCATCGGCTATAAGGTGCTTCGCATGGAGGGTACGCGCACACAGTTTGCCCGTCTGTATGCCCTGATGGGTATGGCGGGGATGACCTGCTCCGAGGAGGAGGACGGCATGCCCGGCGGGATGCCGGAATTGCTCGTTCCGGATTTCGATTCCTTTGTATGCTTTGATCTGGAGAGCTCGGGAAGCCTCGGCAGTATGCGTGGCGACGGTCCTGCGGAGATCATTGAGATCGGAGCCGTCCGGGTGGAAAGGGGAGAGATCGTGGATCACTTCTCCACTTTGGTGAATCCCGGCAGACGGATCGTTCCGCGCGTGGTCAAACTGACCGGCATCACCGACGCCATGCTCAAGGGCAAGCCCTCGGTGGAGCAGGCGGTGCGCGCCTTTGCCGATTTTGCCAAGGACAGCATTCTCGTCGGTCATAACATCCGCTCGTGCGACATTCCTATGATCGTACAGGCGGGACAAAAGGCGGGGGTTGCCTTTGAAAACGCTTATTTTGATACGTATTTGTTTGCCGAAGCCAACAAGGAAGGACGCGACTGGTCCGGACTGGGTCTGGAATCCTTAGCCAATCATTTCGGCATTAAAATGGATGCGGCGCACCGCGCATGGTGCGATGCCGAGGCGAACGCGGCACTGTACCTGAAAATGCGCGAAATGGACGGGGTCATTCATCCCGTGCATTTCACCGTTCCCAAGCCGAAGAAGGAAGCGCCGAAGGAGACGGACGAGCCGCAGAAGAAGCGTTCGCGTCGCCGCCGTCCACGTCGGAGAAAAAAGACGTTGTCGGACGGCAGTGCCGCCGCTTCCGCTGTCCGGAGCGACACCGGATCCGGCTCTTGACCGATATTCTACTATAACGGATGATAACGGAGGAGTTCCATGCCGACCAATAAATCAAATCCCGAGTACGGGAATCACAGCATTACTGCGCTGAAGGGCGCAGACCGTGTGCGGAAGCGTCCTGCCGTCATTTTCGGCTCGGACGGTCTTGAAGGTTGCGAGCATGCGGTGTTTGAGATCGTCTCCAATTCCGTGGACGAGGCGCGCGAGGGCTACGGCAATCAGATTCGGGTCACTGCGTATGCCGACCGTTCGATCGAGGTGGAGGACGACGGACGCGGCGTTCCGCTCGGCTACAACGAAAAGGAGCAGAGATACAACTGGGAGCTGGTTTTCTGCGAGCTGTATGCGGGCGGTAAATATAACAATAACGATGTGTCGTCCGCGTATGAGTATTCTCTCGGCTTGAACGGCTTGGGTGCATGCGCCACCCAGTATGCTTCGGCGTATATGGACGTTTCCTCGTACTCGGGCGGTAAGGTTTCGCACATTTCCTTCCGTGCGGGCGAAGCGCAGGGGGAGTTGGAGGTGCGCGACATTGCCCGCGGCGAAAAGAAGCGGGGCACGGTGATCCGCTGGCTCCCTGATCTTGAGGTATTTACCGATATCGCCATCCCGCGTGAATACTACACCGACATGCTAAAAAAGCAGGCGGTGGTCAATGCGGGGATTACCTTCCTTCTGCGTTTTGAAAAGGAGGACGGGAG
>CABUHM010000280.1:0-2243 GCA_902491355.1 uncultured Eubacteriales bacterium | reverse complement strand
TGCCGTTGATAAGCACTTCGCGCTCAACCAATCTCGGTTGGGCGCTTTTCTTTTTGCCCTCTGCAATCTGAGAGATGCCCAATTGTAACGAATTTGAAAACAATGCGTTTTTGGTACACTCAAACGCGAAAAAAGTGTGGAATACAGGGTGAGGGGGAAATTCACGGGACTTTTCGAAACCGGTAATCAAAGCGCCGATTTTCTTGGCTACAGGAGTGTAGAGAAAAGTTTTTCGAAGAAAATTTCAAAACGGTTGTGGAAACACCGATTTTTTTGCCAGTAGAAGTGAGGGGGTGCACTTTTGCTTTTCCTGTGGCTATTAAGTGAAGGACAACGGAAAACGACGCTTGACATCCATGCCTTTGGCAACCGAATATCACGCTCATTCTTTTTTCTTGCATGATAAGCCGCGCGTAAATTGTAATGATTTTGTAAACAATGCGATTTTGAGGTGGTCAAACGACAAAAAAGTGTGGAATACAGGGTGAGGGGAATTTTTGCAAGATCTTCTCAAGACCGGTTCAGAAGCGCCGATTATTTTGCCAATAGAAGTGAAGGCATATTTTCCTCCTCGCTCTTTGATAACCGAATAGCGTACTGCCGAGGAAACTCCCCGGTCCGCCCGAAAGGGCAAGCCCCCGAATGTGAGCGCTACGACACGGCAAAAGGAAAGTCGACGCCTCTTGCCGCCGAGCGATTCATCACGGTTTCGGATCCCGCCGGAAACAGGATGGCGGAAGCGGCGATGACAGGATCGGAGCGAACAATGATACTCCCGTATTCGGTGCGGTCTGCCGGCAGGCAGAAGATGCGGTTTCGGGTTGAATGGATACCCGCGAACGCATTTGTGACTCTCGGTTCCTTGTAAACAGACACGGAACAGATCCTGCGAGATACTCCGCGGTACGCAAAAAAGAGAACCGCTACCGTTGTTCTCAAAATGAGAACGGCGGTAAGAAAACCAGATTCACCGTTGGTATCAAAATGGTACCAACGGTGAAAAACGAAAGGAAAAACATGAAAAATGTAAAAGCTCTTGCTGTCATCGACAGCGAAACCTTAATGAATTCCGAATTCAGGGAGCGCAGATTCTGCGTGGAAACGCTGCTCCCGCAGGGGTTGTGTATGTTAGCCGGGGCACCAAAGATCGGCAAGTCGTGGATGGCACTCGACCTTGCCCTGCATGTCGCCAAAGGAGAGGCGCTGTGGGGGCTGAAAGTCCGGGCACAGTTCTCTATCTCTGTCTGGAAGACGGCAACGGACGCATCCACGACCGCCTGAACGCCATCACCGACGAGGGCGCGGGAAATCTTTTTCTGTCCTTTGAAGCCGATTCGTTGAATGACGGGCTGATTCCGCAACTGATGAACTTCAAAAAAGAACACCCCGACCTTGCGCTTATTATCATCGACACCTTTCAGATCATCCGCAAGCCGGGAAACGATACCTCGTATGCAAGCGACTACGAGGAAGTACGACAGGTCAAGCGCCTTGCCGACGAGTTGAATCTGACGATTCTGCTGATTCACCATCTGCGCAAAATGGGAGACAGTGATCCGCTGAACAAGATCTCCGGTTCAACGGGCATTTCGGGTGCGGTGGACGCAGTGTTTGTTTTGGATCATGCACAAAGGGGACAAGCCGACGGCGTTCTGGAATGCACGGGGAGGGACATCCCTTCGCGAAGGATCGAACTGCATTTCGATTCCAAGACCTGCATCTGGTCGTTGATGAAGGACAGCCTTGACGCGCCGGAGATTCTGCTCCCGCCCGAACTTTCTTTGCTGTCGGAATTTATGAGGGCAGAAAAAGAATACCGTGGCGACAACTCGGAGTTTGCCGAACGCTACAACGCCTACGCCGGAACCCATCTGTCCCCAAAGGCGCTCAAGCAGATGATGAATCGCAGCCAGCGCCTCCTTGCCGAGAATGGTGTGAAATTTCAGAGCAAACGGAGCAACGGACAACGCTACTTATTCGTACAGTATCTTCCTTCCGCATTACCCGATGTGACACAAAGTGCCGTAAGTGACGCACAAAACACGGTGTGTGAAACCTGCGTTCCTTCCGTCCCTTGCGTCCCTGACACATGAACGGCTTTCCGTTTTTTCACGGCTTTTGCCGTGGCGAGCAGAGCGCGTGGCTTTCCGCCCCGCACATTTTATGCGGGCTAAGCCCGCACCCCTATTAAAAAACAACAGGAGAGGAGTGATTCTTTGAGAATCCGAAACAAAAATATTCCC
>CABUHM010000279.1:0-2262 GCA_902491355.1 uncultured Eubacteriales bacterium | reverse complement strand
CGCAAAAGTCCGAACAGGAAGCTCACCGCCGCACCCGCACCGAGACGGAAGAGAAGTCCCTCCCGAAACAGCCTCAATTTCCCTTCTCCCGAGGACGCCGACAGGAAAAATCCGATTCCCATCCGACAGATGAGCAACGCAGACGCTTCCAAAAGTCCCGTCATGCCGTCTCCCGCCTGCCGCAGAAGCGACAGCAGAATGCCTACATATACATACGGCACCGATTCCGATGTCGCGCACAGGACTGCCTGTCCGAGCGGCGACGGTCCGAACGGGAAGGGTGCGCAGGACAAAAGAAAGGCATACAGCCCCATGCCGATTCCCCGCAGAATGCGCAGGATCGATTTTCGCCCTCCGCTGTCCAGCCGTTCCCGCGCGGCGGGCGGCAGATATATCTCCATGTACTTCCGCCACCGATCCCGTATCACCTCGCGCCACGCCGCGCCGCCTGCGGGCGTCTGCTTGACCTGTTCCCGTTTTTCCATCGCTTTGTACCATCCCTCTTCGTTTTTACACCTTGCCGGTACCTCCGTTTTTTCGGCTTCCCCGCATCATCCACGCATGGCACACCTGTTTGCGCAAATGACACAGTAAAGCCTTCCGTTTTTGCTCTTCGTCCTCCGTCGGCGCTTCTCGCTTTCTTCCGCTTTTCCTCCCTTCTCTCTGCCGACGGACGTCTGCCGAATGAACCGGTCCTTTGTGTCTGTGCCGTCAGTATAACACCCGCGACCCGGAAAATACCCTCGTTTTTCGGGTGGCGCTTTTCCGCTTTTTTATGCGATTGCGCTCCCATTTCCCCGCTTTCGGTATCCTTTATGCACCACCGCGCCGGGAAATACCCCCGCTTGGCAGGAAATCGCAGAGAGACGAAGGACGCGGGGGAAACGAGAGAGACGAGGAGTACGCGGGGCGCCGCCCCGAACCCCGGTCAAGGACCTTTTGGGAAAGGTCCTTGACAATCCCCAAAACCTTTTGAAAGGTCAAAGGGAGGGATTTTTTCTCCGAACAGGCGTCAGGCGCCAATTTAGCCTGGGTCAATCAAAACCAGTTATTACTGTATCTGTGCTCCGGATTTGAAAAATCCGAAATCCCGTTTTTCAAAAATGAGATGCGCGGATGCAATGCCGAGGTCATAAGTCCTCCTTTCTACGGATAAAGAGGACCGTAAGCAAAACCGCAACCCCAAACCGCACGGCAGACCGAATCATCGCCGTAACGGTCGCAATCATTGAATGAAACTGCCTGACATGACCGATAATCGGACTGTGAGGAGTGCGATCATATGGAATTCATTATGGACCGAGAGCGGAAGCTGGCGAAGGTATGGTGTTCCCATGCCGACCAAGGGGATGCGGCGCAACAGGAAAAGCTGCGGGAATTTATTGCCGATTGCAGGAAGAATAAGATATTTGTCTGCATTTATGAATCGGGCGGCGGCGACCTATGGGAGAACACCCGGGAGTTGCTGATCTACAATCTGAACGATTCGATATCCCGCGGCAAGCCGTCGGAGTCGCGCGGCGCGCAGTGAGCGGACGGGCGGCAGTGTATACTGCCGCGTACATATCCCAAAGCATATTCCGTCCGAAAAAGCGTCTTAACTTTTACGGTTTTCTCACAGCAAACCCGCCGTAAATCTGTCATCAAGGCAAATTTACGGCGGGTTTTACGCAGTCCGTATGCAATTCAGCGGTGCGGCGTATCATTTACCGTTTGCAGATCAAAGCACGCGGCGAATCGCGGGAAGGCGGAGCAGAAATGGACAGTCCTGTCGAGCAGCTTCGAGAAAGCGCCTATCACGGTTCCGTTCAGCAGTGCCATGACCGCCGTACCACAGCCGATGCCCCGTATCTCCCCGAAAAACGCAAATGTCATGATCACGCTTGCCGTCAGGCACGAGAGGTCTACGATCGTTTTCAGAACAGACAGCCTGATCCCGTATTTGCGGGAAACGGCTTTCACAAAAAAGTCGTACACCTGCGGGAAGAGGTAGGTCTTGAAAAACAGCGCGACGGAAAAGGATGTGAGTATCATACCGACAAGAAACATCGCAATACGAAGCGGCAGGTTCATACTTCCCGGCTGCGTGACCGACGGATCGAAAAACGGAATTTTCCTCCACAGATCCAGAACGAAGCCGTAGATCAGGCAGGTTCCGAACGAAAGCAGGTAGACGGGCTTGCATTTCCTCAAAACGATGCACAGAACGGCAAACACGCACGCCTGAACAACATATTCCGCCTGTCCGAAGCTGAGGACACC